>JAKDNC010000309.1 GCA_030452025.1 Nocardioides sp.
CGCCGTCGCGCACGGTGGAGGCGAGCGAGCTGGCCCGGTCGCCATACGTGCCACCATCGTTGCGGAAGACGGCGAGCGTGGCGGGCAGATGTCGAACGAAGTGCGAGAGCGCGTGTCGGATCTCCCGTCCGCCCTGCCAGTAGTAGGCGACATGGTCGACGTCAGCCAAGCTGATCCCCGCGATCTTGAGGCAGGCCTGCACAGCCTGCGCGGGGAATCTTCCGTCGTGTTTGACCCTGGTCAGCCGTTCCTCCTCGATGAAGGCGACCACGCGGTCATCCTTCATCAACGCTGCCGCAGCGTCGTGCACCTGATTGATCCCGAGAACGTACATCTCACTCCCTCATTGCCCCGCAGGGCAATCTTGTCCGGCCATCATCCCTGCCAACAGGACACTTTCTCTCCGGCGGGGTTGCGCACCATCGCACAGCGAATATAGTCCAACGTGGCACAGGTCACGTCCATGGCCAAGCCGCAAAGCCGCAAGCAATCGACCCGATCGGGCGGGGAGCACACATGAGGGAGCCGTCACGGCTTCGCGGAAGAGCGCACTTCGACATCTCTGTCGTGGTGCCGTGCCTCAACGAGGCGGAGAACATCCACGCGGTCCACAAAGAAATCGTGCAGCATCTCGGGGAGCACGCTCTGGAGATTCTCTACGTCGACGACGGAAGCACCGACTCGACGCTGCCCCTGATCCGCGAGCTGGCCACCAGTGACCCACGGGTCTCCTATCTGTCATTCAGCCGCAACTTCGGGCTGGAGTCGGCCTTCTCAGCCGGCTTCATCTACGCCCGCCAAGCCTGGGTGCTGCAGCTGGACGCCGACCTGCAGTTCCCACCCGAGGAGGGGCTCCGCCTCATCGAGCGGGCTGTCGAGGGATACGACGCGGTGTTCGGCATCCGGGTCGACCGCCAGGACGGTCTGCTGCGCCGGGCGGCCTCGGGGTTGCACGACTTGACTGCGCGGCGGATCCTCGGGATCGAGCTTCCAGCCGGGGCCAGCTCGTTCCGACTGGTTCGCAGCGATCTGGCCAGGCGGGTGGTCGACGTGCAGTTGGGTTCGCCGTACTTCCTGGCGACGCTCCCCCGGTTGACACGGCACTGGACCACGGAGCCGGTGGCGCACCGCGCGCGCCGGGCCGGCGAGCCCAAGGTCACGGTGACCGGCCTGGCCCGCCACGCACTGGAACTCTTCATCGGCCACTCCCGGCGCCCGATGGTCCTGGCCATGCTGGCGCTGCTGGTCGGGGCCGGGCTGGCCCTCGTGGCCGCCGTGGCTGCCTCACTCGGGATGGCGGACCTGGCCCTCCCCCTCGTCTCCGTCGCGGTGGCACTCGGGCTCGGGGCGCTGGCTGTGGTGAGCCAGCACCTCGTCCATGTCGGACGTGGTCAACCCACCGTGCCCCGCTTCCTGATCCGGGAGTCGAACCTGCCGATCGAACCTCGCCACGACCTGACGTCGCCAGCCCGGGCCGCGCTGCGGGAGCAGGCATGAGGAGCCTCGTCGTCCTGGGTGGCGCTGACGGGGCGATCCCCACGCTCGAGGCCGCCCACCGGGTGGGACTGCACACGATCTGTGTGGATCAACGCACCGATGCACCGGCGGTCTCGCACGCCGACGAGTTCCTGAGCATCAGCACGCACGCCGTCGACGAACTCGTCTCCGTGCTCACCCACCGGCCGGATGTGTGCGGGGTGACCTCACCGGCCAGCGACGTCAACCTCCCAACATGCGCCGCGCTGGCCCGGCGCCTGGGGCTTCCTTCGGGCCTGTCCGCCGATGCGCTGCGGGCGTCGGTGGACAAGGGGTTCTTCCGGTCCGTGTGCGACGGACAGGGCCTCCCGGGTCCGGGCTACGTCCAGGGACCTGCAGCCGAGGTGGTCGCCTCGGCAGCGTCCCTGGCCACCCCCGTGATCGTGAAGCCCACCGATTCCAGCGGCGGTCGGGGCATCGCTGTCTGCACCACCCATCAAGGCCTGCCACAGGCAGTGGCCGAGGCCGCGGAGCACTCCCGATCCGGCGTGGTCATCGTCGAGGAGTACTTCGAGGGGGACCACTACACCGCTGAGGCAATCCTGTGCGACGACGAGATCCGCATCTTCGCTCTCGGACGTCGCACCCTGACGCCGCAACCCCACTTCGTGACCCTCGAGCACCGCATGCCGAGTTGTGCGGCGCTCACCGCGGACGTCCGACGACAGCTGTCACGAGTCTGCCGCGCGCTCGGCTACCGGTGGGGGGCCCTCAACGCGGACGTGCTCGTCAGACCTTCCGGTGATGTCGTGCTCATCGAGATGGGCGCGAGGCCGGGCGGCAACGGGTCGGCCGAACTCCTGGGCCACGTGCATGGCCTCGACCTCACGGAGGCCTTCGTCCAGATGTCCGTCGGTGACACGCCGACCCTTGTCTGCGGCGCTCCGCGACATGCTCTGTTCCACGCATTCGGAGCGCCCACAGCCGGGAAGCTTTTGGCCCTGGAAGGGGTCGAAGAGATCGAGTCGATGCCCGAGGTCGCCGAACTCGTCCTCGCGGCCAATCCCGGCGAGTTCGTCGAGCCCTACCACCGCGCGGGGGCCAAGGTTGGCTATGTGTTGGTCACCGCCGACGACGAGCACGGAGTCGCAAACGCGATGGACCGGGTCGAGCAACTGCTGCGCGTCGAGGTCCTCGAGGACGTCGGGGAGCTGGCATGAGCAGCGGCCTCCGCGTGGCGATCCGTGAACTGGCAAACCTGCCTGAGGTCTTCCGTGCACCGACGCGATCTGAACACGAGGTTCGCAGCCGAGCCCTTGCAGGAGTGAATCGGATGCTGGAGCACTGCCGGAACCGGGTGCCCCACTACGCCGAGCTGCCCCTGCCCCCATGCATGGATTCACTCGACGAACTGGGCGGGCTGCCCGTGCTCACCAAGTCCGAGGTCCTCACCAAGGGAGTGGACGACTTCCGCGACTCCGCCCTTCCGGCCCCCCGGGTCCGGACCGACGTCACCAGCGGCACGACCGGCACCCGGCTCGAGATCTGGCACGACGTGAACGCCTACGGCTATCACGGAGCCACCGTGCTGCGCAGGTTCCTGCGCTCCGGCTACCGACCCTGGTGGCGGATCGCCCAGATCAAGCCGTTCTCCCGTCCGGTCCGATGGTTCCAGCGGATCGGAATCTTCCCCAGAGTCGTGATCGGCGCCGGCCAGAGCGAAGAAGCCATCGCGGCCCAGGTCGTGCGCGCCCGCCCTCGCCTCCTGATGGGCTATCCGCTCGTGCTGCGCGGGATTCTTCGGGTCATCTCCCCCGAGGATCTTCAAACGTTGCGCTCTTCACTCCGCATGGTGATGACTGACTCCGAGCTGCTGACTGACGAGGCAGCCGAGCTGTTGCGCGAAGGCTTCGGCGTCCCCGTCTTCGATGAGTACTCCGCCTACGAGGTTCTCACCGTCTCGTCCCAATGCCGCGACGGATCGATGCACCTCGACGAGGATCGCGTGTGGCTGGAGATCCTGGACGAGGACGGACGACTAGTGCCAGACGGCCAGGACGGACTCGTGACGGTGACTCACTTCCGGGAACGGGCAATGCCACTCGTGCGCTACCAGCTCGGCGATCGTGGACGGATCGTGCCGGGTCCATGCAGTTGCGGATCCGGGTTTCGCCGGATGGCCGTGACCGAGGGGCGGAGCAACGACTACATCGTCCTGCCAGGAGGAAGGAGGATCTACAGCGGAGTCTTCCTCTCCCTCGCAATGTTCAGTCCCGGCGTGGCCGAGTGCATGATCCGTCAGGACGAGACCGGACGGGTCAGCGTCAGGCTGGTGCCGGAGACCGCTGGTGAGGCTGCGTGGATCCAGGCGGTCACGGCCTTCCGCGACTCGTTCGCTGACCTCGTGGACGAGCCGGTCGAGCTGGAGTTCCTGCGAGCCTCACGGGTCGACCTCACACCCGGCGGCAAGGGACGGTTCGTCGAGTCGAGCTACAGGCCCGGCTTTGTCTGACTTCGGCCGCCTGTTTTCAACGCCCCCACAGCGGGGTGAGCACTGCCCACTGCCGCTCGAGGTCGCAGCCCAGTGCGATCTTGTCCTGAAGACTGCCCTGCCCACCGACGAGCTGCGGTCGACCACTCTCGATACACCAACGGATGTGCGTCGTGGCCTGGTGGAACCATGCGTTGCGGGGGCCGCCCTGATCACGACTGGCCATGCCCCATCCGCCGAGGATCGGGGAGACGTCGTGGTTCCAGGTCAGGGCATAGGCCAGCAGCCGCCCTGTCCTGTCGTGATAAGTCAACCGCTCCACCCCCGGATGATCAAGCTGTGCGCGGGCCACCCCCGCGGTCAACAGCCGCCGAGGCAGCCACCGCCTGGTGTGATTTCGAGCGACCACTTCCGCATGGAGGCGCTGCATGTCCTCCACAGTCAGTCGACCGGCCTCGTCTCCTGTCGCTGTGTGCGCAACCACCACCTCCTCATCCGCCGCGAACGCACGGTGAATCCGGCGTACGTCGCCCCTGCGCTTGCGGCTCAGCGAGGCCAGGTAGCCATCGAAGCTGTCGAACCGATTCCTGAAGACCGCGATCGCGCCGCCCTCACGCACCACGCAGGGTTGCGAGGTGAGCGCAGGCAACTCCCCTGCCAGCACCTGACGGACGATCATCGCGGTCACTCGGCGACCCAGGTCTCTCCTGACCGCAGCCCTCAGCGCGACGATCGTCTCCTCGAGCAACTGCGGGGCGGTCGGCTCCTCGAGCACGATGCCGGCGTGGCCGCTGGAGACGAGGCTGTCGACATCGAACACACTGGCCAATGCCCCCTCCCGTCGTCCGATGCGGGGGCCGTTGATGCGTCCGGTGATCAGGCCACAGACCCGGTCGCCGTCGAGCACGATGCCCACTGTCACTCCGCGCCGGCCTGCTGCCACCGAACGCACGACCGGCCAGTCCCACGTCGCCGGCTGGCGGGTCTTCGCGAC
>JAKDNC010000310.1 GCA_030452025.1 Nocardioides sp.
CAGGCCGCGGGAGATCATCGCGTCGCACACAGCAACGAGGACTACGGTCGCGCGAAACCCGACGAGATCGCCTCCATTGTCAAGGATCTCGGCTGCGGCCGTCCCCACGTCGTCTCCGTCGTACGTCGCTTGGATGGCCTCCTGCCGTCGTACTGGCAGGAGCGGGTGAAGGCACGTGAAGCCCGGCCATACGAGCAATGGCTGGAGCTCGTGTTGGCCGAGCGTCCAACGGGTTGGCAGTGGTTCAACGTCAACTACCCCCATGATGTGCGTGGTGTCGTGGACCGGTGGGGCCGCGAGGTGGGCGAGGAGAACATCACGCTGATTGTCGCGGACGGACGCGATCGAGGGTTGCTCCCCAGAACGTTCGAGGGGCTCCTTGGCCTCCCCGCAGGGACGCTCACTCTCGAGGAGTCTGATGGCAATCGGTCGCTGACCTACAACGAGGCCGAGATGCTGCGCCGCTTCAACATCATCTTTGGGGAAAGAGGATGGTCGGAAGAAGCCTATGCGGAGTATGTCCAGCGCGGGATCGTGCCGGGCCTCCGCAGCGAGCCGGCAGCCGACGATCATGTCAAGATTCCTGGGGTGCCCCAGTGGGCTCACGAGCGGATTCGAGAGCTGGCAGAACGGCAGGCCGACGCAGTGCGCGACAGCGGCGTCCGTGTGGTCGGTGACCCGGAGGAGCTCCGTGAGGTGGGCGATCCGTCCTTCGGGGACACGCGAGAGTTGCAACTCGACCTTGACACGGCCGCTCGAATGGCCGGCGGACTGGTCGACCAGAGCCTGCGCCTGAGAGGACGCACACAACGAGAGGTGCGTCGGGTGGAACGTCGCCGACTCGCGGGGCAGAAGAAGGCCACGGTCGGGGAGACCGCGAGCCTCGACCTCCTCAGAGTCGTGGGTCGACGCGCACGCAACCGCTTGCGCCGTAAGTGAGTCGCGCGCTCGTCCGGACGGACATCCAGGCACTCAGGGCTGTTGCAGTCAGTCTGGTTCTCGTCTTCCACCTGTGGCCCAATCGGATGCCGGGTGGGTTCGTCGGCGTCGATGTCTTCTTCGTCATCTCGGGGTTCCTGATCTCCGCGCACCTTCTGGCGAAGCCGCCCACAGGAGCTCGTGACCTGTTCGGCTTCTGGGCACGCCGAGTGCAACGACTGCTGCCGGCGTCCCTGCTGGTGCTGGCTGCCACCGCGGCAGGCAGCCGTCTGCTCGCGCCCGACACGTTGTGGGCGGGGACGGCCGCAGAGATCAAGGCAGCCACGTTGTACGTGGTGAACTGGAGGCTGGCCGGTGAGTCCGTGGACTACCTCGGCGCCGAGGAGGCGCCGTCACCGGTCCAGCACTACTGGTCCCTCGCCATCGAGGAACAGTTCTACCTCGGATGGCCCATCCTGCTGCTCCTCCTCTTCTTGCTGGCGCGGCGGTTGCGCCGTCCGGCGACCCAGTTGGTCGTGCCGGGGATCGCCGCCGTCGTCGCCGGGTCCCTGCTCTACTCCGTGATGCGGACCGAGAGCGAGCCGGCAGCGGCCTACTTCGTGACGCCCACCCGTATCTGGGAGTTGGCCGTGGGGGGCCTTCTCGCAGCGCTGGTCTCCCGACGAGCCTTCGGTCGGGACGTCGACCATGAGCACGCGCCCATCAGCGAGAGTGCCCGCACCGCCCTGGCTTGGGGTGGGCTCGTCGCGATCGCTGTGACGGCGTTCACCTATTCCGGTGCAACCCCGTTCCCAGGTTGGCAGGCGCTCCTCCCAGTTCTCGGGGCGGCCGCGGTCATCTCCGTGGACGCGCCCTGGAGCCGTTGGTCCCCGGGGCCCGTCATGGCGCTGAAACCGATCCAGTACTTGGGCGACATCTCCTATTCGGTCTATCTGTGGCACTGGCCGCTGGTGGTCCTGGTTCCGAATGCGACCGGGCATTCGCTCTCCGGCGTCGAGAAGTTGCTCATCGTCGTGGCCACCCTGATTCTCGCGGCCCTGACCAAGACCTTCGTGGAAGACCGGTTCCGCGAGGCGAGGTATCGGACGCCATTGGCCAAACCGTTCCTCGCGACCGCAGTCGCGATGGCTGTGTTGGTGGCGCTCGCCCAGGTCCAGGTCCGCGAAGTCGAGCATCGTGAGGCAGAGGCTTCGCGTGAGCTCGACCAGGCGCTCGCGGAAGGCGACCCCTGTCTGGGAGCGCCGGCGCTGAGCCTGCGCAACCACTGTGAACCCTTCGTCGGGGATCCGGTGCCGAGCCCAGTTCTCGCGGCCGAGGACAAGTCGGACGCCTACGGCGTCGTGTCCGGAGGCCAGGACTGCTGGTCCTACCTCCCACGCTTTCCCAAGACCCGATGCGAGTTCGGAGACCCAGAAGGCGACACGACGGTGGCGCTGGTGGGCAACTCACACGCTGGTCAGTGGTTGCCCACCCTGCAGGCCCTCTCGGAGCGCATGGGTCTGCGGATCACGACGCATCTCGCTTCCCGGTGCGCGATGTCCGAAGTGGATCAGAGCTTCGACAGTGACGCAGGAACAGAGGCCTGCACGAACTGGGTGGAGCAGACCCGTGACGAGCTCGTCGAGGACCGGCCCGATGTGGTTCTGCTGGCCAATCGTGCCTCTGCGCCAGTTGTCGGGCAGTCACTCGATGAGAGCGGTGATGACTACGCCGAGGGGTATGAGTCCTTGCTGAACAGATTCGCTGACGAGGGCCTGACTGTGCTGGCCCTGCACGACACGCCGGCATCAGTCGACGCGGGAGCGCAGGACACCCCGGACTGCGTCGCCGAGCATCTCGACGACTACGAGGTCTGCGCCGGCCCGCGGGAGGACTGGGAACCGGACGATCCGATCGTGGACGCCGTGGCAGCGGCCGATCGAAAGCGGGTGCGGGTTGCGGACCTGAACGACCACATCTGTGGCACGCAGGAGTGCGCGGGCGTCGTCGGCGGAGTCGTCGCCTACTTCGACGGATCCCACATGACGGCCACGTTTGCCCGCACCTTGGCGCCGTTCCTGAGACCCGAGCTTCGTCGGGCCATCCGGATCAGTCGCTGAAGAAGGCCTCGATCACCCGCTCCGTGGCATGCCCGTCGTGGAGCTGGTTGAACTCGGCGTTGAACGCCGCGATGTCTGCCTGCTGGCCAGCCAGCAGCCGGGGGAGGTCGAGGAGCTTGTCCGCCACCTCTTCGGTGGATCTCAACAGCGGGCCCGGAGCGGACTCGTCGAAGGGGAACAACGGTGGCCGCTGGGCGAAGTAGGTGTCCAAGTCCGGCACGAAGAAGACCATCGGCTTTCCCGTGAGCGCCCAGTCGAAGCGAAGGGAAGAATAGTCCAGGATCGCGGCGTCGGCGGCGATCGTCAGGTCGTTGATCTCGGGGTAGTCGGTCACGTCCAGCACCTGCGCCACGTCGTGCGTCCGGTCAGCTTCGCGCTGGTTGTTGTTGTGTCCCCGCACAAGGACGGTGTAGTCCGGCCCCAGCCCGCGGGTGAGCGCGGTCAGGTCGAGCTCGTCGAATCGCTTGGCCGCGTAGACGCGAGTGGTGAGGTGGTCGCGATAGGTCGGTGCATAGAGCACGACCTTCTGCCCGACGCCCACGCCGAGACGGTCGAGGACCCGAGTGCGTACACGGTCACGGTCGGCGTTGAGCAGCACGTCACTGCGGGGGTAGCCGGTGACCATGATGGTGCCGGTGAAGGCATATTCACTGCGGTAGAAGTCGGCGGCACGCTCGCTCGGGACGAGGATCGCGTCGTACTCTTCGTTGCGGCGTGCCTGCTCGCGCGAGATTCGCTCCTCGCTGTGCCCCTTGCCGTGCCAGAAGCCACGCCCCATCGACTTGAACGGATATCCGTGAAAGGTCTGCAGGTATCGCTGACCGGGGCGTTTGCGGAAGAATGGATCGAAGTCGATGTTGTTGCACAGGAAGCGGCTCGTGGCGAGCGCGTCGTACCACTCCCGGCTGCCGATGAGCAGGGGCACGGACCCCTCTGGCACCTGTACGGAGAAGTCACTGACCCCCCAGTACCGAGTCAGCTCCGGCCGGAAGGCGCGCAGTCCTTCGTCCAGTGCGGCCTGGCTGTCGGTGGCGAACTCCCCCCGGTAGCACTGGAACAGGACACTGTCGCTCAGCACAGCGTCAGACCCCTGGTAGGCGCGTTGCAGGGCGTACTGCCCGGCGAAGCTGACCTCATGAGTGTCCAACGGCGCAGTGACTTCGACGACCACGGCTCTGCGTGGCGGGGAGGCGATGGCGAGCCGAAGCTCTGCACATCTCACTCTCATCGGCAGCTTCGTGAGCAGGGTGGTCTCAGCCTTGGGCTCGATGCCCCTGCCCGCTCGCAAGGTCAGGTCTCCCGTGGGAAGCGGCAACTCTGGGCCACCGAACGACCGCGAGCGGAGCGAGAACGTGGCCCGGAACGAGTGGGCCCCGAGTGGTTCGATGTCGAAGGCAGGCACCACCGTGCTCGGGTTCTCCAGTCGCAGGTTCTCGAGAGCCGAGACGTCGACGGCATGGATGTCGACCACGAGCCTGTCCCTGTCCCGATGCAGCGACGTGACCCTGGGGGGAGTGGGGGACGCGGCGAGCAGAGCGCCCGCCCGGGCGCCGGCCGTCCAGGTCCACTCAGCGTCGACGTCTCGCGCGGGCGGTCGGGTCATCAGCACCCGAACGGCGTCTGCGGGCCCAAGATCGGCGAGCAGCGAGCGGTCCACGTCGCCAGTGGGCAAGGGACAGGAGAAGGTCCAGGCGCGGACCTGCGGACGGGACGCCGTGATCTCCTCCACCTGGACCTCACGCTGGGTGCCACCACCCGCGAGGACGCGCCGCGGAAGCGGCTCGTCCGCCGGGGGCGCGCCGGCGTCGCCCTGGTCGCCTGCCGCGCCGCATCCTGCGGCCAGGGCGAGCACGAGCGCGCCGAGGGCGGCGGCGCGGGCGGTGGTGCGGACTCGGGTGGTGGCGCGCGCCATGGGTTCCTC
>JAKDNC010000311.1 GCA_030452025.1 Nocardioides sp.
CACCTGGACCGTCCGGGACGTGTTGCTCTACCACCTCTCCCTGGGCGCCGGGCGCCGCGGGGACCCGGAGCTGCGGCGGACCTACGAGAAGGACCTGCAGGTGCTGCCCACCTTCGCGATGGTGGCCGGCCACGGCCCGTCGTCGGGCAGCAGGAAGGCCACTCCACTGGCCATGCCCGGTGTGGACGTCGACCTCGACCGGCTCCTTCACGCGGGGCAGGAGCTGACCCTGCACCGGCAGCTTCCGCCCGAGGGGGTGGCCACGCTGACCACGCGGGTCGCCGATGTCTGGGACAGGCAGCGCGCTGCTGTGGTGGTGCTCGAGCATTCCGCAGCCGACGACGAGGGGCCCTTGTGGACCAGCCGGATGCAGATCTGGGCGCGGGGCGAGGGTGGCTTCGGTGGTTCGACGGGGCCGAAGGAGGCCGCGCAGGTGCCGCAAAGAACACCCGACCACGTGATCGACTCGGTGACGACGCGGGACCAAGCATTGCTCTACCGCCTGAACGGGGACCTGAACCCGCTCCACGTCGATCCCGACTTCGCGTCCGCCATGGGGTTCGACTCGCCCATCCTGCACGGGCTGGCGTCGTACGGGATCGTGGCGGGGGCAGTCGTCGACGCGGTGCTCGACGGTGACGTACGCCGGCTGCGACGCTTGGGCGTCCGCTTCGCAGGCACCCTGGTCCCGGGGGAGACGCTGCGCCCCCGGGTCTGGCGCGACGGGTCGGAGCTGGTGCTGCTGGTGACCTGTCCCGAGCGTGACGACGCAGTCGTGCTCAGTCATGCCCGGGCCGGGACCGGCGACTGAGTCATGGCTCCTTCGGGTTCTTCCGCCCCGCCGTTGACAGGTTTCGGCCAATGGGAGCGGCAGCGTTCCACGGGATCCCGAGCACCTAGGGTGACCAGAAATTCTGGAGTCGGAGGAGAACTGCCATGCCCAATCCGGTGATCGTCGATGCAGCGCGGACCCCGTTTGGCCGGCGCGGTGGTGCCCTGTCCGGCATCCACGCGGTGGAGCTGCTCGGAGCTGCCCAGCGTGGCCTGCTCGATCGGACCGGCGTGGATCCGCATCTGGTCACCGACATCATCGGTGGGTGCGTCACCCAGGCGGGGGAGCAGTCCGGGAACGTGGTGCGATTCGCTTGGCTCCATGCGGACCTTCCGGAGGAAACCGGCGCGACCACCATCGACGCGCAGTGCGGATCCGCGCAGCAGTCGGCGCACCTGATCGCAGCCCAGATTGCGGGCGGCGTGATCGAGGTCGGCATGGCCTGCGGGGTGGAGGCGATGTCCAGGGTGCCGCTCCTGTCGAACCTCGGTGAGGTCGGCCGTCCGCGCCCCGACGCCTGGGCGATCGACCTGCCTGCCCAGTTCGAGGCAGCCGACCGGATCGCCGGGCGCCGTGGCCTCACCAGGGCAGAGCTGGACGACTTCGGACTCCGCTCCCAGCAGCGCGCCCGGGCGGCCTGGGACGCCGGGCGCCTCGACCGGGCGGTGATGCCCGTGCGTTGCCCCGACGGGACCCTCCTCCAGCGCGACGAGGGATTGCGTGAGACCAGCGCTGAAGCGCTCGCCGGACTGACCCCCATCCTCGAGGGCGGGCTCCACACGGCAGGCACCGCCTCCCAGATCTCCGACGGAGCAACCGCGGCGCTCCTCATGGACGAAGCCCGGGCCGGGCAGCTCGGGCTTCGCCCACGCGCCCGGATCCGCTCACAGGTCCTGGTGGGCGCAGAGCCGGAGTACCTCCTCGACGGGCCGGTCCGAGCCGCGGGCCGGGTGCTGGAGCGGGCGGGGATGACCATCGAGGACATCGATCTCTTCGAGGTGAACGAGGCGTTCGCCTCGGTGCCGATGTCCTTCGCGCGCGTGCACGACGTGGATCCGGATCGGCTCAACGTCAATGGTGGCGCGATCGCGCTCGGACATCCGGTCGGCGCGACCGGCATTCGACTGATCGCCGCGGTTGTCGACGAGCTTGAACGCCGGGACCAGTCCGTGGGGATGGTCGCCATCTGCGCCGGCGGTGCCCAGGCGACCGCCGCGATCATCGAGAGGATCTGACATGGGTAACGAGACAGCCACCGAACACCGTGAGGCGGCAAGTGACCTGGTCGCCGCCACCCGCGAGCTGATGCGGGCGGCCGCGACCACCGCCGTCAACGTCGACACGATGCGCGCAGCGATCGAATCCCTCGGTGAGTTGAGCAGAGAGCTGGGCAAGGAGTCGCGTCCTCGCGTGGTGCACGCTCCCTTCGACGGTCCCGCCACTGCCCTGGCTGCAGGAGCGGAGACGCCGTGGCGGCTCTTCAGGTACAACCCCCAGGGCATGGAGATGGACGTCTACTTCGACGGGGAGACGGTTCGGTCGCGGGTGCAGTCGGATGCCCTCTTCGAGGGACCCCGCGACGCGATCCACGGAGGCTTCAGTGCGCACATGCTCGATTGCGTCCTGGGGATCCTGATGCAGGCGCGTGGGATCCGGGCCCTCACCGCCAGCCTTGAGCTGCGTTACCTCGAGCGGGTACCGCTCGACGAACCACTCGACCTGTGCGCCCGGATCGTCGACACGACCGGCCGTAAGACCGTCGCAGAGGGATGGATCGAGGTCGGCGGGCGACGGACCGTCGAGGCCAGGGGCCTGTTCATAGCCGTCTCCGAGGAGCGGCAGGAGGTCCCGGCGTGACCTACGAGCTGACCGGACTCGCCGGCAAGGTGGCCGTGGTGACCGGCGCCGGGCGGATGCGCTCCATCGGCCGATCGATCGCCGTGGCGATGGCGCAGGCCGGGTGCGACGTCGTGCTCACCGGCACGGGACGCGACCCCGCACGATTCGCGGACGAAGAGCGGGCTGTGGGCTGGCGCGACATCGACTCGGTCGCAGAAGAGGTCCGCGCCCTGGGCCGACGTGCTCTGCCAATCGTCACGGACGTCTCGGACCCGGCCTCGGTGGACGCACTGTTGGCCGCCACCCTCGGCGAGTTCGGACGCGTCGACGTCGTCGTGAACAACGCCGCCGCCTCCCGCGGGCCGGACCGCGTCCCTGTCATCGACCTGGACATCGAGGCCTGGGACCGCGTCCTCGCGGTCAACCTGCGGGGAACCTTCCTGATGACCCGTGCGTTCGGACGCCACCTCGTCGCCCAGGGCGAGGGCGGCAGCATCGTGAACATCTCCTCCATCGGCGGGAAGCTCAGCGGCCCCGGGAGCGGCGCCTACTCGGCCTCCAAAGCCGGCATCCAGTCCCTGACGTCCTCCGCGGCCAAGGAGCTGGGCGAGCACCGGATCCGGGTCAACGCACTCTGCCCGGGCGTGACGGGCACCAGCCGGCTCGACGACCGCAGCGACGACACGTGGCAGGCCTACGTCACTGCCCAGGTGCCGCTGCGACGGGTCGGGCATCCGGTGGAAGTGGCCCACGCCGCGGTCTTCCTGGCCAGCGAGCAGGCAGGCTGGGTCACCGGACAGTCCTGGAACATCGACGGCGGACAGTTGACCATTCGATGACCACTCCGGACCAGGTCACGGCCCGGCTCACCGGCTCCGGTCAGCCGTTCGAGATCCACTCCGAGGAGGTCCTCGGGCATCGACTCGACGTCTTCGCCCATCGTCAGCGGTCGCTGGTGGAACTGCTCGAGGAGTCGATCGTCCACCAGGACACTGACTACCTGGTGACCCGGGAGTCGCGCCTCACCTTCGCCGAGCACCACGGCGTGGTCTCCGCGCTGGCCACCGCGCTGCAACAGGAGCACGGCATCGGCAAGGGTGACCGGGTGGCGCTGTGCGGGGCGAACTCCGCGGAGTGGGTCATCGCCTTCTGGGCGACGGTCTCCCTGGGGGCGATCGCCGTCGGGATGAACTCCATGTGGGCGGCGCCGGAGCTCCGGCACGGCCTCGCGCTCACCGAGCCATCGGTGATCTTCACCGACGGGCCCCGTCGACACCTCGTCGAGGATCCGGCAGTGCCGACACTGTCCTTCGAGCAGGACCTGTGGTCACTGGTGGAGAAGCACCGGGGCGCCCCGCTGCCGGCGGTCGACATCGACGAGGATGACCCGGCGGTCATCTTCTTCACCAGCGGCACCACCGGCCGCGCCAAGGGGGCCACCCACTCTCACAGGAACATGATCGCCGCGGTCTGGTTCCACCTGCTCAACGATGCGGTGGCGACCGAGCTCGGGTCGCCCCCGCACGAGCGCCGGTATCTGTTGGCCACGCCCCTGTTCCACATCGCTGGGCTGCACAACCTCGCGGTGGTGAGGCTCGCGGTGGGCGACACCGCCGTGGTGCATCTGGGCAAGTTCGACATCGACCTGGTCCTGCGGCTCATCGAGGACGAACGCGTCACCAACTGGGCCGCCGTCCCCACGATGGTCTCCCGCCTGGTCGAGGCAGACCTGTCGTCCCACGACCTCGGGTCGCTGCGGACTCTGTCAGTGAGCAGCGCCCCGTCCTCGCCGGCGCTCAGGGAGCGACTGCGTGAGGTGCTCCCCACTGCCGGGCGCAGCCTGAGCACTTCCTACGGACTGACCGAGTCTTCGACCGCGGCCACCGTGGCGCCGGCCATGGAGCTTCTCCACGATCCCGACTCGGTCGGCCGTCCGAGCGTCACCATGGAGGTGGAGGTGCGCGACGGGCAGGGCAGAGTCACGCCGGAGGGCACGGAAGGAGAAGTGTTCCTCCGGGGAGCCCAGATGATGCTTGGCTACTGGCGCAATCCCGAGGCCACCGCGGAATCCACTTCCACGGACGGGTGGTTCCGCACCGGGGATCTGGGCTGGGTCGCCGATGGACGGCTGCACATGACCAGCCGTCGTTCAGACCTGATCCTGCGCGGAGGAGAGAACGTCTACCCGGCCGAGGTCGAGCATCAGCTGGCCACCCATGAGGCAGTCGATGAGTGCATAGTGCGGGGAGTGCCGGACGACGCGGTCGG
>JAKDNC010000312.1 GCA_030452025.1 Nocardioides sp.
GGATCTCCTCGAGCGGCCGGGCGGCCTATGTCGAGCTCCACCGGCTCGGGTGGGCCCACTCGGTCGAGGCCTGGACCGGCGGTGAGCTGGCCGGTGGGCTCTACGGCGTGGCGGTGGGCGGGCTCTTCGCGGGCGAGTCGATGTTCCACCGGCGCACCGACGCCTCGAAAGTCGCGCTGATCGGACTGGTCGAGCTCCTCACGGACGAGGACGTCGACCGGCGGGTGCTCGACGTCCAGTGGAAGACTGACCACCTGGCCTCGCTCGGCGTCGTGGAGGTCGAGCGGACGACGTACCTCTCGAGGCTGGACGCGGCCCTCTCCCTGCCCCTTCCCGAACCCTGGCGGGCGTGACGTCGCTCACGCACCGACCGCCCAGATGTTTGCGTCAGGGCATGGATGGGACAGTATGCGGGGGACAACCCCAAGACTTTCCCCAACCTCGAGAGGCTGAAAAATGCGTCGAGTACTTGCAGGTGCCTCCCTGGCGCTGCTGGCCGTGACCACCCTGAGCGGATGCGGCGGCGACGACGAGAAGGACGCGAAGGACAAGGCCAGCGTGAGTGACTTCTGCGAGGCCAACACCGAGGCCGGCGAGGCCAAGGATCTGGACGCCCTCAAGGATGCGGTGGACAAGATCGATGACAACCTCCTCGACGACATGAGCGAGGACGAGAAGGACGGCTTCGGCGTCCTCAAGAAGGCCGTTGACGACGCGGACAAGGAAGAAGACCTTGCCGCGTTCGAGAAGGACATGAGCGACGACGACAAGAAGAAGGTCGAGGCGTACAACAAGTACGGCGCCGAGGCCTGTGCTGACGAGTCGTCCGACGCTCCCACCGAGGACGCTCCTTCGGAGGACTCCTCTGAGTGATTCTCTCGCCTGAGCGCTGAGTCGAGGCCGTGCGTGGGTGTCCTCCGGGACGCCTGTGCGCGGCCTCGCTCGGTGTGGTGGACCTGTCTACACTTCTGACGTCGATCCGGAGAGGGGGACACGAAATGCGCCGATTCCAGACTGCCTGTGCGGTGGCCATGCTGGTCGTGCTCCCCATGGGCTGCAGCAGCCACGCTCCCGGTGACTCAGGAGATTCCGGCGACCGTGAGGCGGGCCGCTCGGGCCCTTCGGGGTCAGCGATCGCGCGCGCCGAGGCCGACATCCCCGAGGTCAAGCGGCTCTTCGACAGGCTTCCCGGGCCCGGCGACATGGCCACCGGCTCGCCGGGCTCCTTCTGCGCGGCCAACCGGGCCGCAGTCCGCACGAGCGGGTTCGCCCACTTCCAGCGGGCAGTGAACCGCATCGAGTCCCAACTCCCCGACGACATGCCCAAGGAGCCACGCATCGGCTACGGGCTGATGTTGCACGCCCTCGGCGATGCCGGCGACAAGGGTGAGTTCGCCGTCGAAATCAACAGGTTCGACACGGCGCAGCAGGACCTGATCGAGGCCTATCGCCGCTACGGCGACACCCATTGTGGCGCGCTCGCCCCGGACTCGGCAGCATTGGCCTGAGCGGCCCTGGAAGTTTCCACTCCAGACGCGGTTGGGACCTCCGCAGGTGGGAATGTTGAGCGATGATCGCCTCTTGAACACTCGAGCGAAGGGATGACGAGAATGCGCCTCGCATTGGTTGGAGCCAGCGTGATGCTGGTCGGTCTGTCGGTCACCGCGTGTGGGGGAGCCTCCAGCGACGCCGACAAGGATGAGTTCTGCGACGCCTGGAAGAACACCTCGCAGGTTGCCCTGGACAGTGGCGACTTCGACAAGATGAAGGAAGCCTACGAGGACGCCTTCGACGTCGGGACCCCCGAGGACATCGGCGACGACGCACGCGAGGGCTTCGAGGTGATGAAGGACCAGGTCGACGACGTCGACAGCGAGGACGATCTCGAGGACTTCGACGAGCCGGACGAGGACGACGCCAAGAAGGTGACCAAGTTCCAGGAGTACCTGGCCGAGGAGTGCGGCGATGCCCTCACCCCGGACATCGAGACGCCCGACGGGATGCCGAGCGACCTGCCGTCCAACCTGCCGAGCGAGATGCCGACCGAGTTGCCTTCCGAGCTGCCGTCGGCTGGCTGACACCGGGTGACCGGGTCACCTCCGGTCGAAGACCTGCTGGTCAGACGACCTGCGGCTGCTGCCCGGTCTCGCTGACCATGGGTCGTCCGGCTGCATCCCAGTCGAGCATCCCGCCGTCGAGGTTGACCACGTCGCGTCCCTGTTCGCTCAACCAGGCGGCCGCCTGGGCGGAGCGTCCGCCGACCTTGCAGACGACGAGGGTCTGGTCCACCGGGACGTCCTCGATGCGCCCGCCGAGCTCGCTGAGCGGGATGTGCAGCGCGCCCTCGATGTGTCCCTGGTCCCACTCCACCTGTTCGCGCACGTCGAGGACCCTCAGGCCTTCGGGAAGTGGGTTGGGTACGCCGTCGATGCTCACCGTGGGGACGTTCATGCACGCAAGGCTACAAGGGCTACTTGAGCAGCTTGCTCATCCGGCGGTCGGCCAGCGGTTTCCCGCCGGTCTGGCAGGTGGGGCAATACTGCAGGCTCGAGTCGGCGAAGGACACCTCGCGGACGACGTCACCGCAGACCGGACACTTCTCGCCGGTCCTCCCGTGGACGGACAGGTGCGACTTCTTCTCGCCCTTCAGCTCGCTCATCGCCACGCCGCTGGAGCGCTCGACCGCGGCGCCGAGGACCTCCTTGATGGCAGTGAACAGCGTGGCGACCTCGCGGTCGTCGAGCGAGGCGGCAGGCTTGAACGGAGACATCCGCGCGGCGTGGAGCAGCTCGTCCGAGTAGGCGTTGCCGATGCCGGCAATCGTGCCCTGGTGGCGAAGCACGCCCTTGATCTGGCCGCGGCCGGCCCTGTCCAGGATCCCCTTCAGCGTCTCGACCGTGAAGGTGTCGTCCAGTGGGTCCGGCCCGAGCCGGGCGATGCCCTCGATGTCCTGCGGTGAGCGGGCGACGTAGAGCGCCAGACTCTTCTTGGTCCCGGCCTCGGTGATGTCGAGTCCACTGCGTTGATCGGTCGTGGCGTCGTCGAGGACGATCCGCGCGGCCACCGGGGACTTGTTGCTCGGCTTCGGCGGCAGTTTCGGCACCTCGTCGCGCCAGCGGATCCACCCGGCTCGGGCCAGGTGGAGGACCAGGTGCAGCCCGCCGGCCTCGATGTCGAGGAACTTCCCGTGCCGGGCGACGCCGTCGACGAACGTTCCCTCGAGGGCGCTGAGCGGCGGGTCGAAGGTCTTCAGTGCGCTGAAGGCGGCGATGTGGACCGTTGCGATGGCGCGGCCCTCGAGCCGGGAGGAGAGGTCCCGGGAGAGCGCTTCGACCTCGGGCAGTTCGGGCACAATCCACAGACTACTGGCGCAGCCGGTGACAGCGGGAGAGTTCGAGGCGCATCATGGATGCATGCGCACTGCACCCATTCCTCGCGAGGGCTCGATTCACGTCGACGCCCGGGGTGGGGACCGCGCGCTCAAGGTGACCTGGCATCACGACGCGGGTGTCGTGGTGCTCTCGATGTGGCGCGACAACGTCTGTGCCGCCACCTTCCGCCTCGCCGTCGACGAGGTCCCGGACCTGATCGATGCGCTCCGTTCCGGGCTCGACGAGGCCTACGACGCGGCGTACGACGTGTCGTACGAGTCCGGCGCCTCTTGATCGGACTCGCTACGAATGTCTACGACGTTTCCTAGACATGGCGATAGTCTCCGATCGTGGACCCGATCAGGAACCCGTACGCCCCCGGAGCCGGCCAGCGACCCCCGGAGCTGGCCGGGCGTGACGAGCAGCTCTCCGCCTTCGACGTCGTGCTCGAGCGCATCGCGCGCGGTCGCCCTGAGCGGTCCCTGGTCCTGACCGGGCTGCGCGGGGTCGGCAAGACCGTGCTGCTCAACGCCTTGCGCTCGGCGGCGGTGCGACGACGCTGGGGGACCGGCAAGCTCGAGGCCCGGCCCGACCAGGGGCTGCGCCGCCCGTTGTCCTCGGGGCTGCATCAGGCGGTCCGCGAGCTCGGGCACCCTCAGCAGGACGACATCGACCACGTCCTCGGAGTGATCCGGTCGTTCGCCCAGCGCGACGCCGGTCCGAACGCGAAGCTGCGTGAGCAGTGGAATCCCGGCATCGACGCACCGGCCGTCAAGGGCCGCGCCGATTCCGGGGACATCGAGATCGACATGGTCGAGCTGTTCAGCGACGTCGGTGGTCTGGCGGCCGACGTCGGCAAGGGTGTCGCGGTCTTCATCGACGAGATGCAGGACCTCGGCCCCGACGACGTGTCGGCGCTCTGCGCGGCGTGCCACGAGATCTCCCAGTCGGGGCTTCCGGTGATCGTGGTCGGAGCAGGTCTGCCGCACCTGCCCGCCGTGCTCTCGGCGTCGAAGTCCTACTCCGAGCGGCTCTTCCGCTATCAGCGCATCGACCGGCTCACCCGTGAGGAGGCCGACCGTGCCCTGAGCGCTCCCGCGGATGACGAGGACGCGTGCTTCACCGACGAGGCGCTGTCGCAGATGTATGCCGCGACCGGGGGCTATCCCTACTTCATCCAGGCCTACGGCAAGGCCGTGTGGGACCTGGCCCCCCGCACGCCGATCACCGACGAGGACGTCTCGGTCGCCGCTCCGGAGGCGGAGGCGGAGCTGGCCGTCGGGTTCTTCGGCAGCCGCTACGAGCGGGCCACGCCGGGGGAGCGGGAGTATCTCCGCGCCATGGCCGACGCCGCGGCCGCGCTCGCGCAGGAGTCTCCAGAGTCCGCCGACGAGATCGGTTCAGTCCCCACCTCCGATGTCGCGACCGTGCTCGCGAAGAAGCCGCAGTCGCTCTCACCGGCGCGCGACGCGTTGTTGAAGAAGGGCCTGATCTATTCGGGGGAGCGGGGGCGCATCGCGTTCACGGTCCCGCACTTCGGGAGGTATCTCCGCGAGAACGC
>JAKDNC010000313.1 GCA_030452025.1 Nocardioides sp.
CTGCTTGCTCGCGCCCACGAACCGGGTCGAGTTCGGCCCACGCAACCATCCCTCTGCGAAGATCACTCGCCATCTTGTCCGTCGCTCAGCGCGACGTCCCACTCCCGGAACTCATCCCAGTACCCCTGCCTCGCGTCACGGAACGCGCGCCCGAATGACTCCATACGTCGGCGTCGTTCGTATCCGTCGAGCAGCCCCTCGATGAGTCCGGCCGCGCTCACGCCTCGGGCCTGCGCATCGCGGTTGATTCGGTCGCGCAGTTCTACCGACACCTTGATCGTCGTCGCCATGCGATGAGTATGGCGAGCGGTAGTCGTACTCGTCTACCGCACCGTTCAAAGCGCCGCCCCGAGCGAGTCCTGAACGTATTTCATGGCAGCAAGATTGTCCGGGTCCGCAGCGCTCGCCTCGAGATCGGCGGCATCCACATCGGTGACGTGTCCCTGTATCCACCAGATGTTCCCGAACGGGTCGCGCACTCGGCCGACCTCGTCGCCGCAGAACAGGTACGTCACGTCCGTGATCACAGTGGCACCCGCCGCGACGGCGCGGTCAAAGCTCGTCGTCGCGTCCTTCACGGTCAAGCGCAGGAAGCTGCGAGTCTCGATCGGCGCGTCGAACATGAGGATCACGGACCCGTTGATGACGGCTTCGGCGTGGCCGATCGAACCGTCGTCGTTCAGTCTCCTCAGCGCCGAACGCCTCTTCGACAAAAGCAAGGAAGGCCGCGGTGTCCCTTGAAATGATCCAGGGCATCACCGCCGCGTATCCGTCCGGCGGCGGTGAGAGGGTCGACTCGACGGCAACTCCCGCGGATCTTCTCCGGCGCCGGCTCGAAGCGTTCAGCCATCCAGCGGCGACTGCCTACCTCTGACCGATGGTCATCGCCCGAGCTGTCACCAGAGCGCTGCTCGGTGGTCACGACGCGGTGGCTAATGCATCGGGGAAGCGTCGACCGCGTCCGTGCCGTGTCCCCGGCGCTCGACCTCGGCCCGGGCACGGTCGATACCGCCGTGTTCGAGAGCGGCAAGGTTCGACTCGCCTTCCCAGACGACCCGGCCCCGGCGACGGACAATGACCCGCATGTTCGCACCAAGGTGCTCGATGGCTCCGGGCACGTTGCGTCGCTGCGCCGGTAGAGGGACCGGAAGCACGTGGGCCGTGTCCAGGCTTCCCGATCCCTCGATCTCGACGCTCCATTGGGCGCTGCGCCCGTGCAGAGTCCAGCGCTCGTCACTGACCTCGGCGTGGACCGCTGAGACCAGCGGGTCGCCCAGGCGGATGAGCCTGCCGTCGGGCAGAAGCACGACAACGGCAGTCACCGTGGTGCGGAACGGTCCCGCAGTGACCTCGCCACCCGCAAAGGCGACGCACACAGACGGGTCCGCGAAGCCCTGGGCCTGCCCCCACCACCATGATTCGGGGAAGCCGCCCTTGCCCCAGTTCTTCTCTGCGTAGACCGACCATCCATCGAGATCCCAGGTCTCCGCCCCGACGACAGCCTGTCCGTGCGCCGAACCTCCCAGGAGCCACGGGTGCCAGTACTGATTCAGTGCAGGAATTGTCTGGAAGACACTCGATCCGCCGAAGCTCTTGCGCGGCCACGGAACCGGATTCGTGATGGTGACATCGAGTCGTGCGTCCGGCGCGAGATCAACCCGCAGGCGATCCGCGGCGCCGTGGAAGGCATCTCCCGCGCATGCCCCCAGTCCGTGTGTGGAAGCAGAGCCTGCCGGGCTGGCCGAGGTGTGCAAGAAGCCATGGGGATGCGCGGCAAGGCCGAGAGTCGACCAGGTCCCGTCGTCCGCGCGATTGACTCCGTTGAGAGCAATCAGGGCGCGCCCGGTCGCAGCGTCGGTGAACCGCCAGAAATAGCCCTCCATCGCCACGCCGTGCGCGGGAAGCGGGTCGCCGAATGGTCGGTCCGCGCCGCTCGCGCGGTACGTCCGTTCCACCGCTGCAACGGCCCTGCGCCCCAAGGAAGTCATCCCGACACTATGCCAGGTGGGGCGGCCACCTGACGCCTGTCGCGACCGCTGGTGGTCGCTGTTGGCGAGGAATTGATGCTCCCCCGCGGTCACACTCATGCCACCGATGTCCCGCGACATGGCACCATGGTCGGGCCCGTCGCAGAGAAGGCGGTCCGGAGGTTTCGGAGCCGCCGGGCCGGGCATACCTGGAGAAGGGGTACGGCGGTTCGGCTCCCGGGCCGGCCCCGACGGAATCCGGAGGGACGCAGCCATGACGAACGATCTCTACTCGACCACGTCGGCGTCGGCGTCGAGTCGCTTCGCCAGCCGGGCCACGGAGCTCGAGTCCGCCGCCGATGAAGGGGCGAAGGGTTCGGTCACCGGGATGCAGGGCCCCATGGGGCGGCGACCGCACCCGTGATCTCCGCCGCTGACGACCTTTTGCTGGCCGCGAGCGGACGGTTGGACGCCTCTGGCGTTGAGCTGCTCGCGCTCGCCGAGCTGATCGACGACACCGTCACGATCGTCAACGGGATCGACGTGGAGTACACGCTGTGAGCAGCGAGGCCGCCAAGGAACGCTTCCCCTACCCGATCGAGGATCCCGACACGGTGCGCCAGCAGAAGACGACCCTGCACAACCTGGGCCGTCTGCTCCTCGACAGGCACGCCGATGTGAACGACGACGTCCTCCAGGCGAGTGAGTCCTGGCGTTCCGGCTCCGCTTCGATCGCCCTGAGCGACACCAGTCAGCTGGCGACGTCGATGCAGGGGGACAGCAACGCGCTCGCGGGCGCCCTCCCCCCGATGACGACCTACATCGGCCGGATCGAGGACGCCCGTGCCCTGATCGACCGGATCCGGGTTCGCTACGACCAAGCCGTTGAGGACCAGGTGAGGGCCAACCTCGACGTGCCGGACTGGGCCGACAACGCATTCCGCGCGGTGAGCACCGCGCCGGCGTCCAAGCGGCCCATCGAGCCACGGTCGATCAGCTCGACCTGGAATACACGGGTGTGGCATCCGACCTCGCAGACGACGCTCAACCTGCGGTGACCGCGCTGCGCGAGGCGATCGAGGTGCTGGCCCCGAACGCCTCGTCGAGCATGGGGCTGGACCAGGTTGCCTACCAGGCCGCAGCAGGTGACCTCGGGTTGACCAGCGACAGCGAGTACGAGTACGCGCTGCGTGAGGCGGGGCTGCTCGAGGGACCGAGCCCCGACGGCCACTACGCGGAGTGGCTCGAGAACGCGGAGGACAATGGCGTCAGTGTCGAAACGATCCTGCAGATCGCTCGAGACCACGACATCGACCCCGAGGACTTCGAGGTCCTTGACGGCCTCGAAGAGGTCACTGATCGCGACGGCAAGTCATTCTTCCTGCTGCCCGACGGGATCAGCGGCGAGGACGCCCGCCGCGCGGTCGTGATGACCTATATCCTCAAGGCTGGGACGGGGTATGTGGACAACGACGACACCGACTTCCCCGCCGAGCCCTACGACTCGGTGGGGAAGTCCAGCGGATCCTCGACCGACAGGAGCGCAACGACTGGACCTACGACGACGACGTGGAGTTCGTGAACGGCAACGGTGGCCGCCTGGCCACCACCCCGAACGGCATGCTGATGGGTCTGGGGGGCAACTGGTTGCAGGACAAATACAGCCTCAACCGCGGCACGACCTGGGGAGACATCTTCATGCTCAACATCGACGACACCGACGACCCTGACCAGGTCCTGCGCGAGGCCATCCGCGGCGGCGAGGCGTACTACCAGTTCGACGACGGCTCGATCGGCCAAGGTTCCAGCCACCTCGACCTCGACCGGCTGCTGCACCACGAGGAGCGCCACTCCCAGCAGTGGGCGAGACTGGGCTATCTCGGCTTCATCACGGCCTACCTCGCCGAGGGCGGCATCGAGTGGCTTCCCTTCACCGGGCCCAACTTCTACGAGGACGACGCCGGCCTGTCCGACGGTGGCTACAACTGATGCGCCTGCAGGTGATTCACGCGCTCGCGGCCGGGCTGCTCTTGCTTGGCGTCCTCAGCGCCTGCGACGGCGGGAGCGGCAAGGAGACCGCTCCCGGAGGATTCGTGCAGCCCGTGCCCGTGCTCATCGTGTCCGCGCCGAGGACGAACGCCTGGAGCTCTGGACCGGGACACCCTGCGCGGGGGTGACCGAGATCGAACTGACTCTCGACCCCGGCGCGAAGGATCCTCTGGCCGTCGTCAACTATGTCGCTCGCGAGCCGCGGACGGTGGACCGGTTCGACCTCGGGACGGCACCGGCGGGCTTCACCGCCCGGCGCCGCTCCCGAAGGGAGTGTCTTGGCGCGACGCCGAGGACGTTCTCGTGGTCCTGACTCTCTCCGAGGGTATGCGGTCGGTGACCGCCGCCGACTGACGTCCTTGCCAGTTCCACTGGGTCTCGCCGTCGATGGTGATGTCGGTTGGCCTCAGCCCAAGACACCGGGCGATGCGTTGTGAGGCTTCGTGATCCGGGTGGAGATGCGAGCGCAGTAGGCGCTCAGGCATGACCCGGAGCCCCACCACATCGCCGCCGTCAGAAGTCTCTGCCTGCACCAGTCGGGGCGGCAGGTCCGGGCAGTGGTGCCCGGAGGTCGTATCGCCCTGGGTCCAGTTCTCGCGGCGGGCCACCCGCAGTGTGGATGCTGACGGCCGACAGACTGCCCGCCGTAGGACAGCACGACGGCGGCGACCCGCCGGCTGCACTGGAGCAAACCTGAATTTCACCGAGTTCCGGCACAGACCAACCTCTGGGCAGCATGAAGATGAGGAAAGCATTCTGACGACTAGATCACTGCTTGCAAATATGGACACATGAACGTCGCGCTTCCCCCTGATTCCCGAGAACAGGAAGTCGTGACGCCCGATGAGGCAGAACTGCTTCTCGCGTCCGTCCCGCGAAGGCCGCGGCGACAGTTCAGGATCATCGACCACGCGAT
>JAKDNC010000314.1 GCA_030452025.1 Nocardioides sp.
AAACCTTGGTCGGAAACCAATAGCCCGAGCCTCCATCAAACCCAGTGCGATTCAGTTCTGGATTCTTCTTTGCGATCGGCCCTTCGCCGGCCAGCAGCAAGGCCAGCAGGTCGAGCTGGCGTTGCTTGGAAATCTTCCTGTTCTTGGCGTACGAGACGGTGTCGGCCACCCCTTGCGGAGAACCGACAGGTGCAGACTCAGGTGAGCTGGCGCCGGCCGCCAAAGCGGTGCCCGATGCTCCGAGCATCAACACCGCAACGGTCGAGGCCACCAGAACTTTGTGCTTCATTGCGTCAATTCCCTCCGTTGGTTCCTGCATGGCGCGCTGCAGAGTTGGCGCGATACACTGCGTATCCGCCCAGTGCAAGAACCAAGACCGCAGTCAGCGCTGAGGCAGTCGTCAGGACCACGCTCCCCGACGCGTCGGTGAGCCACGCGGACAGTCCGAGTGGGATCGCCGCCCCGAGGCCGGTGAGCGCCGCGGCCAGCAACGCCGGCTGGGCGGCTCGATGGCCCGCAGACCATGCGTTGTCGGACGCCTGCGTGGCGCGGGTCTTGATGCCCACGATGCGGTTGGGTCCCATACCGTCGGTGCTTCCGAACGCGGTTAGACAGAACTGCACCAGACACGCGACGGCCACCGCGACAGAAATCGTCAGCAGCGGCACTTCTGCCCCATCCATATTGAGGCTCCTCCCCGAGCGAGTGAGTTCTCACCGGGAGAATAATTGGGAGGTCGCCCCGAGGTAAAGGAGCCCGCGTTGACTCACGAAAAACCTCCGCGTAGCTCGATACGTTGCCTCATCTGAAAACCTCCGTGTAGCGGTGTGTCCTCACGGCGATCGGTGGCCCTCGGGCATACGCCCGGATGTATGGGGCTGACGATGAGTGAGCGCAAGGCCGTGACGAAGGCAAAGGCAACCGAGTACGCGCGTGGAAGTCGGGCGAAGAAGACACAGGTTCTCGACGAACTCGTCGAGCTGACCGGCTGGCACCGCGACTACGCGCGGACCGTGCTGCGAGACGCGCTCAAGCCGAAGCTGGTCAAGCCGCGGCGGCCGCGGGGGCCGACCTACGGGCCCAGAGTCATCGCTGGGTTGGTCAAGTGCTGGGCGGTGTTGCGGGCGCCGGCCGGCAAGCGGCTGGCCCCGTTCCTGCCGGTGCTGGTGCCGCTGCTGCGGGCCGAGGGCGAGCTCGATCTGTCCGATGATGAGGCCGAGTTGTTGTGCAAGATGAGCGCGGCGACCATCGACCGGCGGTTGGCCGGCGAGCGAGCCAGGCTGATGCCGCGGGGTCGATCCCACACCAAGCCCGGGTCCTTGTTGAAGTCCCAGATCCCGATCCGCTACCGGCACAGGACAGGATCCAGAGACCAACTATCGAACACCGCCGTGGGGAGCACGACACACGGTCACAAGATCATCTATGGCACCGATCCAACATCCTGGAGCATCTCGACAGCCGCCCACGCACAGCCCGCGTGGTGCATGTGTTCCTGGGTGGGTGCATGCTTCTGCGCATGCGGAGAGTCGTGTGGTTCGTCGTCTGCGGGATCCTGTCCGTGCAGATCGGCGGCGCGATCGCCAAGGGACTCTTCGACCGCATCGACCCCACCGGGATGGTGCTGCTGAGGCTCGCTGCCAGCGCGGTCATGTTGCTTCTCATCACCCGCCCACGGCTGCGAGGTCGATCACGACGGGACTGGTACGCCGTGATCGGCCTCGGGCTGAGCATGGGGACGATGAACTGGGCGATCTACCAGTCCTTCTCGCGGATCCCACTCGGTCTGGCGGTCACGATCGAGTTCATCGGCCCGTTGAGCATCGCGGTGCTCGGCTCGCGCCGACTCAAGGACCTGGCCTGGGTCCTGCTGGCCGCCGTCGGAGTCGTGATCCTCGGGTTCGCGCCGCACGGGATCACGTTGGCCGGCGTGGCCTTCGCACTGATCGCCGGCGCCGCCTGGGCGTCGTACATCCTGATGAGCGCAAGCACGGGTCGACGCTGGGAGGGCCTGGACGGGCTCGCTGTGGCCAGCATGGTCGCGACGATCGCACTGAGCCCCTACCTGTTCACCTCGGGCGCCTCCGACCTGGCCACCACCGGCGTGCTGCTCACCGGAGCCGCGGTGGGGCTGCTGAGCTCGGTAATCCCCTACAGCCTCGAGATGATCGCACTGCGCTCGATCAAGCCGTCGGTCTTCGGGATCCTGATGAGTCTCGAGCCCGCGGCCGCTGCGTTGGCGGCCATGGTCATCCTGGGCGAGTTCCTCGCGCCGTTGCAGTGGCTGGCCGTCGCCTGCGTCATCGCCGCCAGCGTCGGCGCGACCCGGAGCGGTCCGCAGCACGCCGAGCCGGTGCGCGACTGAGCCACGTCACCGGAATCTGAGAGAATCCGGGGCATGGCTGCCCTCGCGACTCCCGAGCCGACCACCCGAACCCGGCCCGAGGTCTTCTTCTACGACGTCATCTCGGCCGATGGCACGCTCCTGCGTGCGTGGACCAACGACCCCGACATGCGGATCGACGGGCCGACGGTCCTGCTGTGCAACGGGCTCGGCACCAACCCGTGGACCACACCCGGACTCCTCGACAAGGACTGCGGCGTCCGGGTCGTGTCCTGGAATCACCGAGGGACCGGAGGCTCCGGGCGTCCGGTCGACGCCGAGCGGGCAGGCATCGACGCGTTCGTCGAGGACGCCATCGCGGTGATGGACCAGGCCGGGCTCAAGCGCTCACCGGTGCTGGGCTGGTCGATCGGCGTCAACACCGCCTTCGAGCTCGCCGCCCGACACCCGGAGCGCGTCAGCGGGATCTTCGCCTTCGCCGGCGTCCCGGGGGACACGTTCTCCTCGATGCTCGCCCCGCTCCACCTCCCCCGGCCCCTTGCCCGAGCGGTAACGGTCAACCTGAGTCGGGCGATCAAGCTCACCGGCAAGGTGCTCACCCCTGTCGCGACCCGGCTGCCGATCGGGCCGAAGGCCATCGGACTGCTCAGCCACAGCGGCTTCATGCTGCCGGTCGCCGACGCGCCCCTGGCCGCTCACGCGGTCCGCGAGTTCCTCACCACTCCCCTGGACTGGTACTTCCACCTCGCACTGCGCACCTCCACCCACGGACGGGTGTCGCTGAGCAAGATCTCGGTGCCGACGGCGTTCGTGGCCGGGAAGTGGGACCTGCTCGCCAGGTCCCGTGACATGGCCACCGCCGCCGAGCGCATCGACGGGTCCACGTACGTCGAGCTGCCCGGCTCGCACTTCCTCGCGATGGAGCGACCCGAGGAGTCCACGCGTTGCTGCTGGAGCTCCTCGCGAGAGTCGACTGATGTGAAGCCGCGCCTCGCACGATCTGCCGTCGTTCTGCTCCTCGCGGCGTCGCTGACCTCCTGTGGGGGCAGCGACGAGCTGGGCGACAGCGACACCTCCCCGGCGCCGACAGGCCCGACGAGGCCGGCCGAGACCGCCTCGTCCACACCGTCCCGGACTCCCACGTCGGGCGGACCCAACGCGTCCAGCCCTGGCCGCCCCCGGGTGGTGCGCACCGTGACCACCGGCCTGACCTCCCCATGGGGCCTCGCCTTCCTGCCCGACGGCGACGTCGTGATCACCGAACGCGACACCGGCAGGGTCCTGCTCATCTCCGGGAAGCAGGTGACCGAGATCGACACGATCGACGAATCGGTCCCCGCCAACGAGGCTGGGCTGCTCGGGGTGGCAGTCTCCCCCGACTTCTCCTCGGACTCGACGCTCTTCTTCTACCTCAGCACCGACTCGGACAACCGCATCGTGAGGACCACCTACGACGGCAACGGCCTCGGCGACCTCGAGCCGATCGTGACCGGGATCCCCAACGCCTACAACCACGACGGCGGTCGACTGACCTTCGGGCCGGACGGCTACCTCTACGCCTCCACCGGCGACGCGAGCGACTCCGACAACTCCCAGGACAGGTCGTCCCTGGCGGGCAAGATCCTTCGGATGACCCCCGACGGGGAACCTGCCCCGGGAAACCCATCCTCCGACTCGGTGGTCTGGTCCTGGGGACACCGCAACGTCCAGGGGCTGGCCTTCGACGACACCGGCCAGCTGTGGGCGAGCGAGTTCGGCGACCAGGACTTCGACGAGCTCAACAAGATCACCAAGGACGCCAACTACGGCTGGCCCATCCACGAAGGAGACGGCGGCGCGCCGGACTACACCGACCCACAGATCGTGTGGAGCACCGACCAAGCCTCACCCTCCGGGCTGGCCTGGAGCGACGGACACCTCTGGATGGCGTCACTGCGCGGCGAGCGGCTCTGGCGGGTGGACGTCAAGAACGGTCGCGCCAGCAATGCCACCGACTGGTTCGTGGGCGACTACGGCCGGATGCGCACCGTCGAGGTGGCCCCGGACGGGAAGCTCTGGGTGACCACGTCGAACACCGACGGCCGGGCCGACCCGAAGCCCGACGACGACCGGATCCTGGTCATCGACCCGGGCAACTGACCGGGCAACTGACCGGGCAGCTGGCCGGGCGCTGAGCGGGGCCCACCCTTTTGACGAAGTGACGGGCGTGGGTGGACGATGACCCATAGTCCACCCTGTTCCGGGAAAGCCGGTCAAAATCCGGCACTGACCCGCAGCCGTAGGCCCCGCGAGATCGGGGCGAGTCGGAGCACCGGTCCGGGTTGGCGGCTCCAGAACAACCGTCGAGGTCTGCGGTGCAGGAGCCGGACCTGGTCCGGCGCCCGTATTCGTGGCCGCACCAGAGAGAAGACCCATGCGATCGCGATTCGCGCTGCTGCTGTCCCTGCTCGTCGTCGGATTCGGAACGGTCGGAATCGCCCCGCCCGCCCAGGCCGCCGACGACGCCTTCGCCTACTGGCTCTACTACACGGTCGAGGACGGCGCGTTCTCCTACCAGGAGTCCGAGGGCCCCGCGACGAACG
>JAKDNC010000315.1 GCA_030452025.1 Nocardioides sp.
CCTGACGTCTTTGTCGCCTTTCCCACTCCGGGGCGACAAATACGTCAGGGACTATCTCAATTTCAGGGGAGCAGGTGGGTGGTGCCGAACATCTCCGCGGCCGCGCGGGCGGTGGGCGTCCCGGCGTCGAGGTCCGCGCCTGCGGCAGCCAGGAGCCGGACGACCTCGGCCTCGCCCTGGCACAGCGCGCCCGCCACCGGGGCCTGGTCGCGGGCGTTGCGCACGTCGGGGTCGGCACCACGGTCGAGCAGTGCGGCCACCGTGTCCGTGTGACCGTGGTAGGCCGCGAGCATCAACAGCGTGTTGGCGCCCCCGTCGGCCTGGTCGATCGGGAACCCGTGGTCGAGGAACTCGACCAGATCTCCGGTCCGTCCCTCGCGCGCGAGATCCATGGCGATCTCCACGCCGCGCTCGGCCTGTTCCGGTGTCAGCTCACTCATGAGCGCCATTGTGTCCGACTCAACCAGCCGGCTGCACGTTCTTGACCACGTAGGTCATTTCGTCGTCGACGGCACCCTTGATCTGGTCAATCACGACCTTCTTCACCGCACCCGTCTGCGGGTCGTAGCTCGCCCGCACGTCGTCGGCCTCGGTGAGCGCTTTGTCGACGAGCTCGAAGAGCTCGTCCATGGTGGCGAAGCCGAGTACATCCGCGGAGGTCTTGTCACCACTCGTCTCGTCCAGAGACGTGGCGGTGCCTCCCTGCACCGCAATTCTCGCCGTGACACGAGGACAGAAGCAGACTCGCGCCACAGTCCACTCGTAGTCCTCGATCTCGCCCTGGTCCCACATGGCACGGGCGTTCTCGAGGTTCTGCGCCGGGTCCTTGCCGTCCAAGGGCAGTGCTGAGGGACTCGGGGTGCCGGATGCCCGCGTGTTGTCGGTAGCGGTGGAGTCGTCGTTCTCGCTGCCACAGGCGGAAAGGGCGAGAACACTGGTGAGGGCTAGTGCCAGGAGTGTGCGCATGATGATTCGACGGTACGACGCGACGTGTGGTTCCTCCGGGAATACCCGCCGGGGCGCGTGGGTTCAACAAGTGGTTGCAGTTTCAACTACCCTAAGGAGCGGTCATGCAGTTCGGGATCTTCACCGTCGGCGACGTCACGACCGATCCCACCACGGGACAGACCCCGAGCCAGAACAACCGGATCAAGGCCATACTCGCGATCGCCAGAAAGGCTGAAGAGATCGGGCTCGATGTCTTCGCGACCGGTGAACACCACAACCCACCCTTCGTGGCGCCGGCGAACCCGACCGTGTTGCTCTCCCACATTGCGGCCCAGACCGAGCGGATCATCCTGTCGACGTCAACGACGCTGATCACCACCAACGACCCGGTCCGGTTGGCCGAGGACTACGCCTACCTCCAGCATCTGTCCGACGGACGGGTTGACCTGATGATGGGCCGCGGCAACACCGGGCCGGTCTACCCCTGGTTCGGCAAAGACATCCGCGACGGGCTCCCGCTCGCCATCGAGAACTACGCACTCCTGCACCGGCTCTGGCGTGAGGAGTCCGTTGACTGGGAGGGCAAGAACCGCACGCCGCTGCAGGGATTCACCTCGACGCCCCGCCCGCTGGACGGCGTCGCTCCATTCGTCTGGCACGGCTCGATCCGCTCCCCGGAGATCGCCGAGCAGGCGGCCTACTACGGCGACGGCTACTTCCACAACCACATCTTCTGGCCCACCAGCCACGCAGCGAAGATGATCGCGTTCTACCGCCAGCGCTTCGAGCACTACGGCCACGGGTCCGCGGACCAAGCGATCGTCGGTCTCGGTGGCCAGGTATTCATGCGCAAGAACAGCCAAGATGCCGTCCGTGAGTTCCGCCCCTACTTCGACAGCGCGCCGGTCTACGGCCACGGCCCGTCCCTGGAGGACTTCACGCAGCAGACGCCACTGACCGTCGGTTCGCCGCAGCAGGTCATCGAGCGGACCTTGTCGTTCCGCGACGCGGTTGGGGACTACCAGCGCCAGCTGTTCCTGATGGACCATGCCGGCCTGCCGCTCAAGACCGTCCTCGAGCAACTCGACATGCTCGGTGAGGAGGTCGTCCCCGTGCTCCGCAAGGAGTTCGCCGCCCGCAAACCGGCTCACGTACCCGATGGCCCGACGCACGCGTCGCTGGTCGAGTCCGCCCACACCAACCATCCCGAAGTGCTGACCCCATGACCCTCCGCCTTGCCGTCGTCACGGCGGGACTCAGCCAGCCCTCGTCCACCCGGCTCCTGGCCGACCAGCTCGGCGCCGGGACGCGACGGGCGCTGGAGGCCCACGGCGATGAGGTCGAGCTCGACATCATCGAACTGCGGCCGCTCGCCCACGCGCTGGCGGACTCGATGCTCACCGGGTTCGCCTCCGACGAGCTCGACGAGGCGCTCCAGTCGGTGGTCAACGCCGACGGCGTCATCGCCGTGACACCTGTGTTCACCGGGTCCTACAGCGGTCTCTTCAAGACGTTCTTCGACGTCGTCGACAAGGACGCCCTGGACGGTACGCCGGTCCTGGTCGCCGCGACTGCCGGCACGGCGCGTCACTCGCTGGTGCTCGAGCACGCACTTCGCCCGCTCTTCGCCTACCTGAAGGCGGTCGTCGTACCCACCGCTGTCTTCGCCGCCAGCGAGGACTTCGGCAGCAACGCCGACGGAAGGCTCGCTGATCGGGTGGAGCGCGCCGCTGGGCAGTTCGCCGCCCTGCTCCAGCCCGTCGGGACGCGTCGCCAGAAGCCCGACAGGGTGACCATCGACAATCCCGAGGCCACCACGGACTTCGCGGACATGCTCGCCGCGATCTCCCGATAACAGGTTGTCCGCGACGGCAGCGCGCTGGTTGGGTTGGCACATGGAGATCATCGGGGTCGATGTCCGTGACGAGAAGGCCCGGCAGGAGTTCTACGCCATCGAGCAGGAAGTGATCCGTCACGATCTTCCGCATGGCTGGGAGCGCACGTATGAGTCTTTCGAGCAATGGGCGCTGCTGCCGGACAACCCGCATCGGCGCACCATCCATCTCGCTGCGACAGTCGAGGGCACCTGGGTGGGAACCGCGGAAGTCGGACTGTCCCTGCAGGACAACCCGCATTTCGCTGAGGTCGAGGTGGCGGTGCGGCCGGCCGCCCGTCGAGATGGAGTGGGTCGAACCCTCTTCGAGCGGGTGGAAGCAATCTGTGCCGAGAACGGTCGCACCACGTTGTGTGGCGAGATCCACCTGCGGCAGGGCGATGACCTGGCCGACAGTGCCGCCGGCCGCTTCGGGAGCCGTTTCGGGTTCGAGAGCGTGCATCAGGAGGACCATCTCGTCCTCGATCTGCCCGCGTCCGTTGACCACCTGGCGGGCGCGGTGGACGTGAGTCCCTCTGGCTACGACATCGTCCTGTGGGGTGAGCACTGCCCGGACGAGTACGTCGAGGACTTCGCCATGATGCGGACGCAGATGGCCAACGACGTGCCGATCGGTGAGATCGACTGGGAGGCGGTGGTCATCGACACGCAACGGCTGCGCGCCGGCGAGTCACGGGTGGCCAAGGGATGGATCCCGATCGTCGCCGCTGCCCGTCGCCGTGCGGACGGGGTGATGGGTGGCTACTCCATGCTGCTCCTGCCGCGCGGCGGCGAGCTCGTCATGCAGGACGACACCCTCGTGATGCCGCAGCATCGCGGTCACCGTCTGGGCACAGCGCTGAAGCTCGCGACATTGGGAGTCGTGCGCAGTCAGTATCCGCAGCGGACCGCGATCCACACTTGGACCGAGCCCGACAACCACGCCATGCAGCGCACGAACGCCGACTTCGGGTTCACCGCGCGCGAACGGCTGCACGAGCTTCAGCGCAAGCGCTGACGCAGCCGGTCAGTGCTGGAAGGTCCCGTGGAGGATGGCGCGCCCGAGTGTCTTGAAGGCCAGATTGAACGAGACCACGGCCGGTGACGCGCTCTCGTCCACGCCGAGGGAGTCCTCGCCCACGGCGTGCACCACGAAGAAGTAGCGATGCGGGTGGTCGCCGGGCGGGGGAGCCGCGCCCATGAAACCGGTGCCGCCGCCGTCGTTGCGGACGTGGAACGCCTTCCCGGGCAGATCACCTGACGCACCACCGGTCTCGAGCGAGGTGACCCCAGCAGGAATGTCGACAAGCACCCAGTGCCAGAACCCGCTCGGTGTCGGGGCATCCGGGTCGAAGCAGGTGACCACGAAGGACTTTGTGCCCTCCGGTGCGTCGGACCAGGAGAGCTGCGGCGAGGTGTTCCCGCGATCGGCGACCTGGTCGTCCTTGAGTGGGTGACCGTCGCTGACGTCCGCACTGGTGACCGTGAAGGACTCCGTGGCAGGCAGGTAGTCGTAGGGATTCGGGGCGACAGGACGTTCGATGCTCATCCCGCAACCGTAGTCCGCAACGTGGGCGGTGCAAGAAGGCGGCCTCGGCGCCTCCGACACAATGAACCCATGACCGACTTTCCCCCTTATCCCTCCGGCCTCCGTCTCGTCGGCCGCCGTGTCGTGGTCGTCGGAGGTGGTCACGTCGCCCAGCGCCGGATTCCGCCGCTGATCGGCGCGGGAGCCGACGTCGTCGTCGTGGCCCCCGAGGTGACCCCGGCGATCGAGGGGCTCGCCTCCGAAGTCACCCTGACGCTGCGTGAATTCACCGAGGCCGACCTCGACGAAGCGTGGTACGTCATTGCCGCGACCGACGTGGCCAACACTGCAACAGCCGCCAATAGTCCGACCGTAAAGAAAATCTTCGTACGAATTCCCCAGCTGGCGAACCAGGCGCCTAATCCGGCTCGACTCTTCGACGGTTTGTTCGTCATACCAGCCGCGCCATGGGCAGTACCGGATCCTCGCTGAGCTGGGATGACCGCCTGTGCATTAAAACCCGCGCTACCGGCTTTCTGATCAGTGTCG
>JAKDNC010000316.1 GCA_030452025.1 Nocardioides sp.
CTTCTTGGACCATGTGATCCGGCAACACGGACGGGTCGACCTACTGATCAACAACGCGGGCATCATGCCGCTCTCGCCTCTCGTGGACGAAAGCGACGCCGCGACCGACAGGATCCTCGGCATCAATGTGCGAGGGGTGATCACCGGCACGAAGCTCGTCGCTCCGGGCATGATCGAGCGGGGCCGTGGTCACATCATCAACGTCGCCTCCGCCGTCGGCCGGCTCGCGGTGGCCGAGGGCGCCACCTACAGCGCCAGCAAATTCGCCGTGGTCGGCTTCTCGGAGGCGATGCGCTCCGAGCTCAAGCCCCACGGTGTCGAGGTCTCGTGCATCTTGCCGACCGTCGTCGCGACCGATCTCGCAGCTGGGGTCACCGCCGTGCGGGGCATGAAGCAGGCGCAGCCCGAACACGTCGCGGCAGCCATCCTCCGGGTCGCGCGCAAGCCACGGTTCGAGACCTGGGTGCCCCGGCACAGCAAGGCGCTCTTCTACGCGAGCAACACGCTGCCGCGTCGCTGGAAGGACGTGATCGGGCATGCCCTGGGCGCCGACCGTGCGCTGAGCAACGTCGACACCGCGGCGCGCGCCGACTACGAGCGCCGGGCGCGGAGCGGCACCCAGCCCCGGTAGCGCGATGCGGCGCCGCACCGTCCTCACCGGGTGGGCGGCCGCCCGAGTGTCGTGGCCGAGCGATCCTGGTTCGCCTGAAAGCAGGTGTGGCCCAGCGCCCTCGTGGGAGGCTCTTGGAAGACGGTGTCGGAGATCCGGCGCTCAAGTCGGGGGACCGTTGCCAGGAGTTCGGAAGGGTGCCACATGACGTTGCTGGCCTGGTGGAAGCGGCTGGAACGGGCCACCCGGCCCGTGCATCCGGTCACCGAACGAGTCCTCCTCGAGCGGTGGACCGCACTTCCTCCCGGGGTCAGGACGGATCAGCAGGTCCTGGGCCGTCACGCCGTGGGGTGTGAGGGCACGCACGGTGTCTTTCCGAAGTGCAACCTGACCTGCTCACCCTGCTATCACTCCAAGGATGCCAACAAGGTGCGTGTGGACGGTGCGCACACCGTGACGCAGGTGGGGGCCCAGATGCGTCTCCTCGAGCAGGAGCGTGGGCCGCGTGCGCATGCCCAGCTGATCGGTGGGGAGGTGTCTCTTCTCGACCCTGAGGATCATGCTGCTGCGTTGGCGGTGATGCGCAGGCACGGTCGTGAACCGATGTCGATGAGTCACGGTGACTTCGACAGTGGATACTTGCGTGCGCTCGCGCTGGACGAGGACGGAGCTCCTCGTTTCCGCCGGCTCTCGTTCGCGGCGCACTTCGACTCGCTGATGCGCGGTCGCGCGGGGATACCCCGGCCCAGGACCGAGGTGGAGCTGAATCCGTTCCGCGCGAGGTTCGTGGAGATGTTCCGCGACTTGCGTCGCGACCATGGTGTGCGTTCCTACCTCGCGCACAACATGACCGTCACCCCGGGGAATCTCGATCAGATCGAGCATGTGGTGGCTGACGTGAGCGGCATGGGTTACTCCATGCTGTCCTTCCAGCCGGCCGCTCGTGTGGGGGACGAACGGCGGTGGACGGGAGGCGACTACCGCACGGTCGGCATCGACGACGTGTGGAAACGGCTCGAGGCCGGTCTCGGCCAGCGCGTCGCCTGGCAGGCGCTTCAGTTCGGCGACCCCCGCTGCAACCGATCGGCTTTCGGGGTCCGCGTCGATGGCCGCTGGATGCCGATGTTCGACCCCGACAGCGAGGCTGATCTGGTCGCGAGGGACCGTGCGCTCGCTCACTTCGGTGGTGTGAACTTCGGCGGTACGCCGCCGCCGTTGCTGGCGGTCAAGGTGGGGCGGGTTCTGGTCCGGCACCCCGGCGATCTGAGAGTCGCGCTCGCATGGCTACGTCGCCTGCTCGCGAGGTCCGGAGGGGTCCGCCGTGTCTGGTCTTCCTGGCGACGCGGTGGTGTCACACCGATGACTTACGTGGTGCACAACTTCATGGACGCCGAAGACGTCGCCCCTGCGTGGCAGCTGATGCAGGACGGCCAGATCGCGACCGATCCGTCGGTCCGCGCCACCCAGGAGCGGCTCTCGGCGTGCACCTACGCGATGGCGCACCCCGAGACCGGCCAGCTCGTGCCTGCCTGCGTGCAGCATTCGGTCCTCGACCCCGGCGAGAACGAGCAGCTGCGTGAGCTCCTCCCGCTCTTCGTCATCTGATCTTGAGCACCGACGCCAGACGCCGCCGTGGCCCGGGGCCGATCAGGCTGGTGCCGATCAACCCGATGACGATCAGGTTTCCGGGGTGATGAACTCCGCGACAATTCTCCCCAGCACGTCGCCCGCGTCCTCCTGGAGGAAGTGCCCGGCGTCGGCCACGACCGGGTGCTCCAGGCCCTCGGTGCCGGGAATGATCTTGCGCAGGATCGGACCCATCGCGCCGGTGATCGGGTCGCTGTCGCTGAAAGCGGTGAGGAACGGCTTCTGCCACTGGTGCAACCGGTCCCACGCCGCCCGGTTGGCCTCGGTGGCGGGGTCGTCGGGCGTGTTGGGGACCAGGCTGGGCATCACCCGCGGGCCGGCCTTGGACTCCTCCACCGGGAAGGGCGCGTCGTAGGCGGATCGAGCCTCGGCGCTGAGGCCGCGGACGCAGCCGGACTCCACGAAACGACCGACGTCCAGGATGTCGGCCTTCTCCACGGCCTCACGGAAGGTCCACCAGATGTCGGGCATCCGATGGTCCCCGGTCGGCAGGCCGGTGTTGGCCGCGACCACCCGCGCGAAGCGGTCGGGGTGCTCGGCGACCAACCGAAGCCCGATCAGGCCGCCCCAGTCCTGTCCGACCAGCGTCACGTCGCGCAGGTCCAGGTGGTCGAAGACGAGCTCGCGAACCCATTCGACGTGGCGGGCATAGCTGTGGTCGCTGGTGGCCAGCGGCTTGTCGGAGCGGCCGAAGCCGATCAGGTCCGGGGCGATGCAGCGCACCCCTGCGCGCACCAACGCCTCGATGACGTGGCGGTAGAGGTACGACCAGCTGGGCTCGCCGTGCAGGAGGAGCGCCACCGGACCGTCCTGGGGACCGGCGTCGATGTAAGCCATCCGAAGCGGCGCGCCCGGTTCGGCGTCGGGCCGGGCGACCTCGGCGTACGACGGGTTCCACCCGAAGTCGGGAAGATCGGAGAAGTTGTCGTCGGGGGTGCGGTACAGATCCATGGGTGACTCCTCGATCGGTGGACTGAGAGTTCGTGCTGTTGTGGCCGGCCGTGGCAGCGGTGACTACTTCTTCTGGCGACGGCTGCCTGCGTGCCAGTCCTCCTGGACCCCGGCCTGGTCCTCGGTGACCCCGAGGGCCCGCAGTTGGGGCCGCTCCCGCAGGCTGCGCTTGAGCTCGGAGAAGCCCTGGAACGTGGCCAGGCCCACGACGTGGTCCCAGAGCTCGGCCGCTTCATCGCCAGTGGGGAGACGACTGATGACGGGGCCGAAGAAAGCTGCGCCGTCCGGGGGAGCGACATGCAGGATCGGGGTGCCGACGTCCTTGCCGGTCAGCGCCAGCGCCTCGTCCGTGGACAACTGGATCTCCTGGTCGCGGGACTCGTCGTCGAGGAAGCGTGCGAGGTCGGGGGAGAGGCCGACTCTGGTCAGGGCCGTCTCGATGAGGTCACGGACCCGGCCGGGAATGTCGTTCGCATCCTCGGGAGCAACGTCGAAGATCTGCGAGCTGAGCGCCGGATAGAGCTGTGCGACTCTTTCCTGACCGTGCGCTTCCAGCACGCGGGAGCACACTCGCAGCATCTGCAGCCCGGCGGTGTGCCCGGCGTCGTAGTCCGGTGGAAAGTGTGCGTCGTAGTCGATGTGCTTGTTCAGCAGGCGCAACGAGATGAACCGCCACTCCACGGTGTAGTCACGCTGTTCCTGGACCATCCGCACCCACTTGCTGGTCATCCAGGCGAAGGGGCACATCGGATCGAACCAGAAGCGCACGTCGGGCAGGCTCTCGTCGCTCGTGGTGTTCGCCCCATCCATGTTCACGAGTCTGTCAGCGAAGGGCGGGGCTGTCGACGTCGCGTGGTGGTGAGATCCAGGACGACGTCACCCGACGCGGGTGAGCCGATTCGGCCGGACTCGGGTGGACGCTGGTCGCAGGTGCAAGATGACAGGGGCACCTGACTACCTGTGCAGCGAGGAGCGCGACGTGAGCCAAACAAGCCTGGAAGAGGCAGAAACCGTGGATGAGCTCGGACCTGTCGACTGGATTGTTGTCGAGTTTCCCGGGAGCAAGTTCAAGGGTGAGATCGTGCCGGTCCTCGCAGATCTCGTGGAGCGCAACATCGTGCGCGTTCTCGACCTCTTGATCATGAGAAAGGATGCCGAAGGGGCTCTGGAGGCCTTCGAACTGTCCGATCTTGAGGACGGTGAGATCGGGGCGCTGCGTTCTTATGAGTCGGAGTTGGCCATGCTGCTGAGCGAGGAGGACGTGATCGCGGTGGCGGCGTCCGTCGAGCCGGACAGCACGGCGGCGGTGCTCGTGTGGGAGAACACTTGGGCAGCACCCTTCGGGACCGCTGTGCGACGCGCCGGGGGGCAGTTGGTGGCGAGTGGTCGGATCCCTGTCCAGGCCCTGCTCGCGGTGATCGAAGAAGATGAAGAAGCCGAGAATCAACTCAGCAAGGCAGGAGACTGACATGGGTATCGCTCGACGAAGGGTTCGCCGCGCAGCTGTCATCGGACCGGCACCGGTGGCGCGTGTCGCAACCACGGCCGCGACCGCAGCCGTGGTGGTGCACGGCGTCAACCGCAGGCAGGGCCGGCGCCGAGGACGTCGTCGCTGATCCTGCCGGAACGGGCCCGGGCATCGCCTCGACCGCTCGGCGAGCGGGGGACATGCCTGGGGTGTCGGGGGA
>JAKDNC010000317.1 GCA_030452025.1 Nocardioides sp.
CCTCCCAGCTCCTCGAGCGAGGTGATTCCCAGCTCCAGCAGCAACCCCGAGATCCAGGCGTAGTGATCGGTGCGCGACCAGCCGGCATCGGCAAACTGGTTGTCCAGGAAGGTGGCGAGGTCCTTCCCGTCGATGCGCGGGTCCTCATCGTCGGCCACGGCCGGCTCGACCCCGCTGGCGCGCAGCCGGTCGCGGATCGTGGAGAACTCCTTGTCAGCCAGCTCGAGCAGGCCAGCGGCGAGGGTGAAGCGACGATCGAGGTCACGGGCGTGCTCCTCCGGCACTGTGCCCTTGTAGCGGATGTCGTGCTCGAACTCCGCCCAGGCGTGCTGCAGGACGGTGCGCACCTGCACCGACGCGCTCAGCCCCTCCAACGACTTGTACGACGACCGGTCACCGTGGTCGAGGTGAGGCTCGAGGTTCACCAGCAGGTGACGGCTGGAGTAGCCGAACCGCCCCTCGTTGGCGATCTCCGCGCCGAGGTCGCGGTCATCGAGCATGGTCAGCTGGTCGGCGAGGAGATCCGCGACCGCCGCGACGTCACTGAGCACGTAGGTGATCACCCGGATGCCGATCTGGTCGGTGATCTGGGTGAGTGGGTCCTCGTAGAGCGGCTTGCCGTCGGCAACTCTCTCCGCCTTGCCGGCAAAGGAAGCCACGCTCTTGGTCCGGCCACTGACGCTGAGGTAGTTGATGCCGGCGTCGTCGAGCATGGTCGTGATCATCTCGACGAACCGGTCGGTGGCCGTGCGCAACGAGGGCTGGAGCTGGGCGTATTTCGCCACCGCAGCCGCGACCCGCTGGGGATCCTGCCGCTTCTTCCTCGCCATGCCTCCAGCCTGCCCTACCGGGGCGGGCGCAGCTGCGTCGCCCGCCCGTGCAGGGCGGTCATCAACGTGGCGAACATCGTGTCCTCCTTGTCGCCACGGTTGAACGTCGTGAGGTTGAGCGGGGGCTTGATCCGCATCCGGGTCGTGGAGTGGCTGTAGGTGAACTCCTTGAGCCCGTCCTCGCCGTGGATCCGGCCGAAGCCAGAGTCGCCGACGCCACCGAACGGGAGCGAGGGGACCCCGGCGAAGGCGATCACGGAGTTGACCGAGGTCATCCCCGAGCGCAGCTTCTGGGCCAGCTCGGCGCCGCGGGCCTTGCTGAACACGGCTCCACCGAGGCCGTACTTCCCGCCGTTGGCGAGCTCGACGGCTTCGTCCATGTCGTTGACCCTGGTCACCGTGACCGTCGGGCCGAAGGTCTCCTCGGTGATCGCCAGGGAGTCCTCGGGCACGTCGACCAGGATGGTCGGCTGGATGAACCGGTCGCCGACGGCCTCGGTCCCACCCAGGACCGCACGACCCCCGCGGGACAGCGCGTCCTCGATGTGACTGCGCACCACGCCGACCTGGCTCTCCATCGTCATCGGGCCGAGCTTCGCCCCGGCGTCGGCCCGGACTCCCTCGGCTGCCTTGGTCAGCTCAGCCAGGAACCCGTCGTAGACCCGTTCGTGGACATAGACCCGCTCGACGCCGATGCAGGTCTGGCCCGCGTTGGAGAAGGCGCCCCAGGCCGCCGCGTCGGCGGCCGCGGCGAGGTCAGCGTCGTGGTCGACGAGGAAGGCGTCCTTGCCGCCGGCCTCGATCACGACCGGGGTGAGGTTCTCCGCACAGGTCGCCATCACCTTCTTGCCCGTCGCGGCCGAGCCGGTGAACGCGAGCTTGTCGATGTCCGCGCGGCACAGGGCTGTCCCGGTCTCCCCGAAGCCGTGGACGCAGGTCAGCAGTGACTGGTCGGGCAACACCTCGGACAGGCTGTCGGCGAGCCACTGACCGACACCGGGCGTGTGCTCACTCGGCTTGAAGACCACCGTGTTGCCGGCGGCGAGGGCATAGGCGATCGACCCCATCGGCGTGAAGACCGGGTAGTTCCACGGCCCGATCACACCGACCACCCCGAGCGGCTTGTACTCCTTCTCGGCGACCTGGTTGGCCATCAGCATGCCCGGGTTCACCGTGCGGCGACCGAGCGCTTTCTTCGCGTGTCCCGCGGCCCACGCGAGGTGGTCGATGGCCAGCCCGATCTCGAGCATCGCGTCGGCGTGGGGCTTGCCCGTCTCCTCGTGGACGACCTGGGCGAGCTGGGCCATCCGGCGGGTGATGACTCCGCGCCACTGGGCGAGGACGTCCTTGCGGCCGTCGTACCCGATCGAGACCCACCAGGGTGCGAGCGCGCGGGCCCGGGACACCGCGACGGCGACGGACTCGGTGTCGTCGATGACATGGGTGCCGGCGACGTCACCGGTGATCGGGTTGAGGGACTCCAGTTTGTCGGTCATGCCGTCTCCTTCGAGGTGAGCTTGTCCTTGGCGGTGTGGCGGCCGTGGACCAAGCCACGGATCATGTCCGCGGCCTTCTCACCAATCATGATGGTCGGTGCGTTGGTGTTGCCGCGCGGGACCATCGGCATCACGCTGGCATCCACGACGCGCAAGCCGTCGATGCCACGGACCTTGAGCTCCGAATCGACCACGGAGCGCTCGTCGTCGCCCATCGCGCAGGTGCCGACCGGGTGGTAGAGCGTCTGGGTGTAGGCGCGGATGTGCTCGACCAACTCCCCCTCGTCCGGGTCGGCAACGCCCGGCATCGCGGGACCGGAGATCAACCGCGCCAGCGGGCCGGTGCGCGCGGTCTCGAGGAGACGCCTCGAGCCGGCGACCATCGCGTCGAGGTCGCTCTGGTCGTCGTAGTACGCCGGGTCGATCTCAGGGTGCCAGCGTGGGTTGGTCGAGCGGAGCCGGACCTGGCCGCGGCTGGCCACGTTGACCAACGTGGTCGCGAGGGTGACCTTGCGGGTGGTGGCCTCGTGGAGGCCGTTGTCCCAGAAGCCGGTGGGCGCAATGTGGGCCTGCAGGTCGGGAGCGGGGAGACCGTCCCGGCTGCGCCAGAATCCGCCACCCTCACCGATGTTGGAGACCAGCGGCCCGCTGCCGCGGCTCTTGGCCCGGGCGAAGTTGGCCAGGTTGTTGAGCTCGGCCAGATCCGTGGTGTCGCGGGTGTGGAAGACCAGCGGGGTGGCTGGGTGGTCGTGGAGGTTCTGTCCGACCATCGGCCGGTCCGCGACGACGTCGATGCCGAGCTCACGCAGGTGCGCGGCCGGGCCGATGCCCGAGAGCATCAGCAGCTGCGGGGTGTTGATCGCGCCCCCGGAGAGGATCACCTCCCCGTCGGCGTACGCCGTCCGCGGGCCGTCGGCGCTCAGGTAGGCCACGCCCTTCGCGCGCCCGTCCTCGACCAGCACGCGCTCGGCCAGTGCTCCGGTCCGGATCGTCAGGTTGGGCCGGTCGGCCACCGGATCGAGGTAGCCGCGGGCGGTGGACCACCGGTGCCCGTTGTGGCAGGTGACCTGGTAGAGCCCGGCTCCCTCCTGCTCCTCGCCGTTGAAGTCATCGCTGGGGTTGAATCCGGAGCCGACTGCCGATGCGACCCAGGCCTCGGTGAGCGGGTGGGTGTAGCGACGGTCCTCGACGTGCAGCGGGCCCGCCTGGCCGTGCAGCGGCCCCCCCAGGCGGGTGTTGTTCTCGGCCTTGACGAAGTAGGGCAGCACGTCGTCGTGGCCCCAGCCGGCGGCGCCGTACTCGTCACGCCAGGTGTCGTAGTCAAGCCGGTTGCCGCGGATGTAGATCATCGCGTTCATCGACGAACAGCCGCCGAGTGCCTTCATCCGGGGCCAGTCGCCGCGGCGACCATGAAGCTGCTTCTGCTCAGCCGTTCGGTAGTTCCAGTCCCACTTGGTCTTGATCAGGGTCGAGAACGCGGCCGGGATCGCGATCTCGTCAGCGTCGGCCGGTGGTCCGGCCTCGAGCAGGAGGACCGTGGTGCCGGTGTCCTCGGTGAGTCGGTTGGCGAGCACGGCGCCGGCGCTGCCGGCGCCCACGATGACGTAGTCGAAGGTCTCCACCCAGCGAGCCTATGGGTCCGTGGCGCCGGTCACAATGGGCGTAGCCTCGGATGCATGACTCCTGCCGAGCTCCTGACCGATGCCTTCGAGCGGGTCCTCGAGGGCGGCCTCGCCGCCGTCGACGGGCTCACCGAGGAGCAGCTCACCCACCAGCCTGCTCCCGGCGCGAACTCGATCGCGTGGCTGGTCTGGCATGCCACCCGAGTCCAGGACGACCACGTCGCCGACGTCGCTGGCCTGCAGCAGGTCTGGGCGGCGCGCGGTTTCCTCGACGCCTTCGACCTGTCGCTCGATGCCGACGACACCGGCTTCGGCCACACCGCCGACCAGGTCGCCGCGGTGCGAGCGGGCTCCGACCTGCTGGCTGACTATCTGCGCGCGACCCATGAGCAGACCATCGCCTACGTCGGTGGGCTCGGGCCTGCGGATCTCGACAAGGGCATCGACAGCAACTGGGATCCGCCGGTGACACTCGGGGTCCGCCTGGTCAGCGGGGTCAACGACGACACCCAGCATGTCGGCCAGGCGGCGTACCTCCGCGGCCTCCTCTGACCCTTCACGCCTTGAGTCGGCCGGTGACCACCGACTCACGCAGTGTCGTCGTGAAGCCCCGCGCCTCCATGTGGTCGGCCAGGTCAGGGGCCTGTCGGTCACTCGCCTCGATGAACAGCCGTCCGTCGGGCGACAGCCACTCCCCGGCGCCGTCGACGACCCGGCGGGCCACGTCCAGCCCGTCGGCTCCCCCGTCGAGGGTGGCCAGCGGTTCGTGGTCACGGGCCTCGCCCGGCAGCAGCGCGATCTCGTCGGTGGGGACGTAGGGCGTGTTCGCGAGGAGTACGTCGACCCGCCCGCGCAGGCGGTCGGGCAGGGCGGGGGTCAGCTCGCCCCGGTGGGGCGCCCCGCGGGGACCCACGGTCTACCGGGCCCCGTCGCCCCCCGCA
>JAKDNC010000318.1 GCA_030452025.1 Nocardioides sp.
GAAGATTCCGTGTTCGGCCGCGGCCCGATCAGCAGTGCTGAGATTGACCTTCGACAGCCGCACGAGCAGCGTGGGCACAGTGCTCGGTGCAGTAACCGACAGAAGGAGGATGTCCGGCGGAGCCTGATAGTGAGCCCCGTCGGTATGCAGTGGTTGCGTGTCGAGACCGGTCATCGCGCTGAGGGACTGCGCAGGTGCGGCAGCTGCTTCGACTGGGGTTAGCGTCTCGACGCCAAGCTGGCCGTTGCGGGATGGGACGATCTCCCAGCCGAGAATCGAGGCCTGATAGACGGCAGAATCGATCTGCCCATTGACGCAGACCCATCCGTCGGACCGGGCATCCTGAACGATCTTCTGAAGGCTGAGCACCCCAACAGACTGTCAGGGTTAGATCGCAGTCACTGGCGAGTCCGAAAAGGCGGGTGTGTCTTTCTGGGCGGAAGGACGTTGTGTTGGCGTCTGCGGGTGGTCCGACGTGAACATTGCGCTCATGGGGTCACGACCAGGTTGCCGACCTTGCGGCCGGAGTCGACCCGGGTGTGGAGGGCGACGATGTCGTCGAGCGGGGCGGCCTGGTCGATGACTGCCTTGAGGTCGCCCGAGGCAAGCAACCCCAGGACTTCGGCGAAGACCTGAGCCTTCTCTGAGGCAGGCCCGGCTTTCACGTTGCCGCGGGCGCCGATGGTCTGGCGCAGGTCGGCGACGGCGAGGAGCAGGACTCCGTTGTCGGTGAGCAGTCGTCGCCCGGTGGGGATGTCCACGTTGCCGACCGTGTCGAAGACGACGTCGTACTTCTCGGTGATTCCACTGAGTGGTGTGACGGTGTAGTCGATGACATGGTCGGCGCCGAGTTCGGTGACCAGAACGATATTTGGCGTGCTTGTCACGCCGGTGACGATGGCGCCGAGGTGCTTGACCAGCTGCACGGCGGCGGTGCCCACCGCTCCCGAAGCGCCGTTGACCAACACACTCTGACCTGCCTGGAGACTGGCCCTGGTGCGCAGGAAGTGCAGTGCAGTGCTGCCGCCGAACAGAATCGCAGCGGCGTCCTCGTGGCTGACACCGGCGGGCAGGGGAGTGGTCTTGGCGACGGGTGCGGCGACGTACTCCGCGTGCGCACCCATCTTCACGCTGTTCATGCCGCCCACCGCGTCGCCGACGGCGAACCCCTCGACCTTCGTGCCGACGGACTCGACGACCCCGGAGAAGGCGCCGCCCAGGACCTTGCGCCGTGGGCGGCGTACTCCGAAGGCGAGGCGTCCGAGCATCGCGAAGCCATGCGGGAAGTTGGCTGCCCGGATCCGTCCGTCCACCGAGGTCACGGCCGCCGCGTGGACCCGGATCAGTACGTCGCGTGGTCCCGGTGTCGGTGTGGAGACGTCGGCGACGTGCACCACGTCGGGTGGTCTGTAGAACTAGTTCACGACTGCTTTCATGACACAGACTCCGTTGGTCGTGCGGCCATGAGAGCTCCTCGTTGTGCCTAGGTTCCCAATATGGGACCTCGTCGGTGCGCGTGCATCACCTCATTGGGGCAACCCGTGATCACGCCGTGGCCGGCGTGCCGACGGCCAGCGCCACCACGGCGGCTGCGCCCTTCACATCGGGCAGTGAACCCCCTGCCCGTCGCGCGTTGGCGTGGTCGAGCATCACTGATACGAACGTCTCGGCCGCCTGGCGCCGCAGCTTCTTCGCCAGGGTCCACTCGACGGCCTGGTCCAGCGCGGACTCGGTGAGCTCGACGAGTGATCGACGCAGCTGGCGCAGGTGGTCGCGCACCTCCGGATGGGTGCCGCTCTCGCGGAAGATGATCGTGCGCAGCACCAGCGAATCGTGATCCTCCAGACCGAGTCGGCGGTGCATCGCCAAGAGCGAGCCGGCGGGGTCCCCACGGCGTACGACGTCCGCGACGGAGCTCTGCGTCGGCGTCGGCAACCGCTCCTGCAACAGCGTCAGCAGCAGGTCGATCTTGCGGGGGAAGTAGTAGAAGATCAGGCCCTTCGGCACGTCGGCCACCTCAGCGACCCGTGCCGTCGGTGTCGCGTCGAAGCCGTCCACGGCGAAGAGCTCCTCGGCCGCGTCGAGGATGCGGTTGCGGCGGTCATGGGTGGGCATCGTCGCTCCGGGGCAGGTGCTGGGCTGAGAGAAAGGGGAGGGGCGGATCGGGTGGGATCACCCGGCCCGCCCGTCCCTCCGATGTCGCAGGACCGGACTAGTGGGTGATCGTCCCGTGGCGCGGGTGCATCCGCCTGTCGATCTGCGGCAGGGCGAGCACGCCGCTGACGACCGCGACCGCGCCAGCGATCCATGCGGTCAGGGCCAAGCCGTCCATCGTTGCGAAGCCCATCACCCAGGGGGAGATGAACAGAAGCACACCCATGAGCATGAGCGCGTAGTCAGCGTTCTGGTCCTCAGGCCTGCTCATCGACAACAGCGCGACCACGCCGATCGCTGCGCCAAGGACCACCATCGTCCAGGTTGCCTTGGTGTCCGTGTTGGTCCAGATGGGTGACAGCAGTGCGTAGACGCCCGCAATGAGCGCCGCCCAGTCCTGCCAACGAGTCCACTTCTTCATGATTGATTCCTCGTTTTCACTTTGAACCCGTCGTAGGCAGGCGGGTGCTTCCTTCAAGAATGCTCTTGATTGACCGCCCGGTCAATAGTCGGATCACCCACCGTTGTCGTCGGCGATGTCGACCACGAGGCGCGAGGGCTGGTTGAGTGTGAAGACCCGGAACGGCGCGCGGCCGTCGATCCCTGCGAGCACCTGGGTGTAGCCCTCGAAGGTGCCAGCGACGTAGAGGTCGGGGATGCCGTTCTCGCCATTCAGTCGCTCGGGGCCGTCGTAGTAGTTGGGGGCCGGCCACGTGGTGTTGGAGGCGTAGATGTTCAGGGTCGAGTCGCCGCGGAGTCTGACGACGGCGCCACTGCCCTCGAGGGTGGCCTCGTCGACGTAGTTGACTGCCCAGCCGGGGGTGCCGGTGCCGGAGAACTCCAACACGATGCGGCCGAAGTCTTCGTGGTCGTCGACGCGGACCTCGGTCAAGGTGATTGCCTCGCCCGAGCCTCGTCCCGCCTTGGGTCTCGTGTTCTCGGGGAGCGCCGGGGAGCCGGGTGTCGGGTCGTTCGCTCCGTCGTCGGTGCGCGAAGTGCCGGTGCCCGGGGTGTCGGTGCGTGGGGTGTCGGCGGTGGAGGCATCCTTGGCGGTTCGATGCGAGCGCGAGAGCTCGCTGGTCGCGGCGGATCCCATCGGGTCGCTGTCCTCACCGCTCCCGCAGGCCGCCAGGAGCGCGGCAGCGACAATCAGGGTGAGGGCGCTGGCTGCTGGTCGCATCCGCTTCCTGAGGACGCGCTTTCCATCGCGTGCGTCAAGACCTTCACGAGCCCAACGAGCAGCCATGTTGCACCTCTTTGTCAGCAGTTGTCTGTAGGACGCCTGATCGCTGCTGTTGGTTGTCCGGATCCGCACACGCATCGACATGGCCGGCGTACGAACCACAGTCGTGGGCGGCGAGGTGCCGCAGTGTTCAGCCCCGTGAATGGCGCGTGCTCTTGGGTCACCTGCCCACGTCCAGGTTCCCGAAACAGCAGACCTGTGGGCCGTTCTCGTTCTAGTCTGCGGCCACACATTCGACGATCGGATCACCATGAACGTGCGCGGCACCTCAGCAGTCCTGTCATCCCTGGTTCTGGGCTTCGGCCTGACGGCGTGCGGCTCTGAGGACGAGAAGACCAAGGACGGGGCGGCCACGACGGTCGAGGCCTACTTCGACAGCTTCAATGACGGCGACTACTCCGACGCGTGCGACGAGCTCACCGATGACTACACCCAGAAGATGCTCGATGACTGGAACGACGACGAGGAGGGCTTCGGTCAAGCGCGGAGCTGCTCCGCCGCACTGAAGCAGGGTGCGGAGCTCCTTCGTGCGTTCGGTGAACTCGATGACGACGAGGACCTCGCCAAGGTGGACAAGGTCGCGGCAGAGATCGATGGCGACACAGCCGTGGTCGACGTGACCTTCAAGGACGACGACCCGAGCAAGTTCGAACTCATCTACGACGACGGCGACTGGCTCATCAACGAGGATCTCGATGACGAAGCCGAGGGACAGGAGCCGGACGGCGCCACGGACGATGACACTCCAGATGCGGATGATGAGGCGCCAGTCGAGCCGTCGGCCATCGGTGAGCCGGTCGAGCTCGGTGACTGGACCATCACGGTGACCAAGGTCGAGAAGAACGCCGACGCAACGATCACCAAGGCGAACGAGTTCAACGACAAGCCGCGCCATCAGTACGTCCTGGTCACGTATCAGGCCGTCTACAACGGAGAGGCACGGAAGGCGAGCGCGGAGGACGACATGTCCTGGTCATTCACCACGAGTGAAGCCCAGGTGCTCGAGGAAGCCGACGCAGTCACACCTGGGGACAACCAGAACTGGCCGTACGAGGTTAGGATTGGCGGCACACTCAAAGGACAGGTCGCCTTCGACGTCGATCCCAGCGTGTACGACGGCGCGACACTGGGCGTCGAGGGCTACGACGAGGAGTTCAACGAGATCTTCGTGGACTTCACTCTCGACTGACCTGCAAGTTCTCACGCTGCGAGGTGATCTGCACCGACATCGGATTGTCCATGGCCACTGAGACATCGACATCGAGACCCTGGTCGCGACGGCGTTGTTGAACGAACGTTCCAACAACCGGAGAGGAGGGCCGAGCGCTCCCCGTGCTCGCGCCATCACGTCCACCCCACGTCGGTCGGCCAAACGGGCACGACGTCACGCGAATCGGCGGGCAGCACGGGACGGGGGACTGTCGGAATTTCGGTGTAAACGGCCTGACACGCCGACCTGATTGGGTTG
>JAKDNC010000319.1 GCA_030452025.1 Nocardioides sp.
AAGAGACTGGGCGGTGGCGCGACACGGTCATCACCGAGATGCACGTCAAGGGCATGACCGCGCTGCACGATCGGGTGCCCGCGGAGCTCCGCGGGACGTACGCCGGCCTTGCGTCGCCGGCGGTCACCGACTACCTGCGTGACCTCGGGGTCACCGCCGTGGAGCTGCTGCCGATCCACCAGTTCGTCTCCGAGCCGAGACTCCTGGAGAAGGGACAGGTGAACTACTGGGGCTACAACTCGATCGGGTTCTTCGCGCCCCACAACGCCTATTCGTCCTCGGGTGACCAGGGCCAGCAAGTCACCGAGTTCAAGGCGATGGTCAAGGCCTTCCACGACGCGGGACTCGAGGTGATCCTCGACGTGGTCTACAACCACACCGCCGAGGGTGGAGCGCTCGGACCCAGCCTGAGCTTCCGTGGCCTCGACGACCGCGGGATCTACACACGGGTCACCCCCGAGGGCGCGGACGGTCCGAAGGGGACCGCTCCGTTCGACGACACCTACTGGGACGTCACCGGGTGCGGCAACACCGTCGACGCCTCCAACCCGCAGGTCCTGCGGATGATCCTCGACTCGTTGCGCTACTGGGTGACCGAGATGCACGTCGACGGGTTCCGCTTCGACCTCGCCTCGGCGTTGACCCGGGTCCGCAAGGAGGTGGACATGGACTGCCATCTCCTGACCGCGATCGGCCAGGACCCGACCCTGCGGCACGTGAAGCTCATCGCCGAGCCGTGGGACGCCTCCATGGACGGCTACCGGGTCGGCGAGTTCCCACCTCCGTGGGTGGAGTGGAACGACCAGTATCGCGACACGATCCGGGACTTCTGGCGCGGGCAGAGCGCCGGGATCCGAACGGTGGCCACCCGGCTGGCCGGCTCCTCGGACCTCTACGCCGACGACGGCCGGTCGCCGTACAGCACGATCAACTTCATCACCGCCCACGACGGCTTCACCCTGCGCGACCTGGTCTCCTACGAACACAAGCACAACGAGGACAACGGCGAGGGCAACCGGGACGGGACCAACAACAACCGGTCGTCGAACTACGGCGTCGAGGGCGAGACCGACGACCCCGACATCATCGCGCTGCGCCGGCGCCAGGCTGCGAACCTGATGGCCACGCTCTGCCTGTCCAACGGCGTCCCCATGCTGACCGCCGGGGACGAGCGCGGCCGCACCCAGGGCGGCAACAACAACGCCTACGTGCAGGACGACGAGACCTCCTGGGTCGATTGGCGCGCCGAGACCGCCTGGCTCGACGTCTACGAAGTGACCAAGGCCGCGCTGCGGCTGCGCCGCGAACACCCGGCGCTGCGCCAGCGGCACTGGTTCGAGGGGCGTCCGGCGATCAAGGATGGCCCGAAGGACCTCGCATGGCTGCTCCCGTCCGGCCGGGAGATGACCCCCCAGGACTGGCACGACGATCAGCTGCACGTGGTGGGCATGTTCGTCTCGGGAGCCCCCCTCCGCTCTCCCGGACCGCACGGCGAGCAGCAAGTGGACCAGTCGTTCATGATCTGGTTCAACGCCTCGCCCGGGACGGTGTCGCTGACGCTTCCCGAGAATGTGTGGGTGCAGTCCGGCTCGGTGGCGCTCTCCACCGACCCCGCGCGTCAGCTGGACGAGGTGCTCAAGACCGGGGACACCGTGGAGATGGCCGGTCACAGCGTCCTGGTGCTGCGGGAGACCTGAGCGACGACATCAGCGAGGCCCCAGCGCCACCCACCGGTCCTCGACAGCCGAGCCTCACTCGGCGAGGGTGACCAGGCCGAGCTCCGCCGGCGCGGCCAGCAGGTCGTGCTTCGGCAGGATCCCCACTGTGTAGCCGAAGGGCCCCGTCCGGCCGAGCACGACAGCGCCCTCGAAGCGGTGCCGCCCGTCGTCGTAGGACTCGGCCAACGTGAGCGAATCACGCGCAACTTCGACCAGGTCGTCGTCGTGGGCGACCCTGCCGTGGACCAGGTGTACGTCGACGTCCTCGGGCCGCAGCTCGCCGAGCGAGACGTAGGCACGCACCGACAGGGCCGAGCCGACCTCGGGGGCGTCCGCGACGTCCTGGGACTCGACGTGCTCGATGCGCACGCCGGCCCATCCCTGCGCGACGTGGCGCTTCCACACCGCGAACTCCGCGGCCCGGTCGAAGTCTCCCGAGACGGTCCTGGCCCCTTCGACGGCCGGCTCGTAGACCTGCTCCACGTAGTCGCGCAGCATCCGGGTGGCCAGCACCTTCGGCCCCAGCGACTTCAGCGTGTGTCGCACCATCTCGATCCAGCGCAACGGGACCCCGGAGGAGTCGACGTCGTAGAACCGCGGCGCGACCTCCTTCTCGATCAGGTCGTAGAGCGCCGTGGCCTCGATCCCGTCACGCGTGTCCTCGTCCGGCACCCCTTCGGCCGAGGGCAGCGCCCAGCCGTTGTTGCCGTCATACCACTCGTCCCACCAGCCGTCGAGGATCGAGAGGTTGAGGCCGCCGTTGAGCGCTGCCTTCATCCCCGAGGTCCCGCAGGCCTCATAGGGTCGCAGCGGGTTGTTGAGCCAGACGTCACAGCCGGGATAGAGCGGTTGCGCCATCGCGATGTCGTAGTTGGGCAGGAAGACGATGCGGTGCCGGACCTCCGGGTCGTCGGCGAACCGGACGAGATCTTGGATCAGCCGCTTGCCACCTTCGTCGGCGGGGTGCGACTTGCCCGCGATGACGAGCTGGATCGGTCTGTCCGGGTGGAGCAGCAGCGACTTGAGCCGCTCTGGGTCACGCAGCATCAGCGTCAGTCGCTTGTACGACGGGACCCGCCGGGCGAAACCGATCGTCAGGACGTCGGGGTCGAGTGCGTCGTCGATCCAGCCGAGCTCGGCAGGAACCGCGCCTCGCTTCTCCCACGAGGCCCGCAGCCGCCACCGGGCGTCCTGGACGAGCCGGTCCCGTAGCGTGCGCTTGACCTTCCAGATCGACTGCGACGTCACCTGGTCGACCACGTCCCAGATCTCGGGGCCGTCGCTGTCGACGTCGGCGCCGGTCGCCGAGGCCAGGTCGAACACCTCGCGAGCGACCCAGGTCGGGGCGTGCACGCCGTTGGTGATCGACCCGATCGGGACGTCGGCCTCGTCGAAGCCCGGCCACAAGCCGTTGAACATCCCGCGGGAGACGTGACCATGGAGCTGGGAGACACCGTTGGCGCGCTGGGAGAGTCGCAGGCCCATCACCGCCATGTTGAACATCGCCGGATCACCCCCTTCGTAGTCCTCCGCCCCGAGTGCGAGCACGCGCTCGACCGGGACTCCGGGAGTCGGGCTGTTTCCTCCGAAGTACTGGTGGATCAGGTCGCTCGGGAACCGGTCGATGCCGGCAGGGACCGGGGTGTGGGTGGTGAACACGGTGCCCGCGCGGGAGACCGCCAGAGCGGTGTCGAAGTCGAGGCCAGGGCCGCTCTCGGCCACGGTCAGCTCCCGGATCCGTTCGAGCCCGAGGAAGCCGGCGTGGCCCTCATTGGTGTGGAACACCTCCGGCGACGGCGCGCCGGTGATCCTCGAGTGCACGCGCAGCGCCTTCACACCGCCGATCCCCAGCAGCAGCTCCTGGAGGAGACGGTGCTCGGTGCCGCCGCCGTACAACCGGTCGGTCACCTCCCGGAGCGCGTCACTGTTGTCCCCGGTGTCGGCGTCGAGCAGGAGCAGCGGTACCCGACCGACCTGGGCCACCCAGATCCGGGCTTGCAGCGCAGCGTCGCCGGGGACGTCGACCGAGATGCGCGCCGTGGAGCCGTCTGCCTCACGCAGGAGGGAGAGCGGGAGTCCGTTGGGGTCGAGCACCGGGTAGGTCTCTTCCTGCCAGCCGTCCCGGGACAGCGACTGCCGGAAGTAGCCGTGGCGGTAGAGCAGACCCACGCCGGTGATCGGAACGCCGAGGTCGGAGGCGGTCTTGAGGTGGTCGCCGGCAAGGATGCCCAGACCACCTGAATACTGCGGCAGCACGGCGGCGATACCGAACTCCGGCGAGAAGTAGGCGATCGAGTCAGGTCCTCCCGAACCGGCACGGCTCCGCTTCTGGAACCACCGGTCGCCCTCGAGGTACGCCGTCAGATCGGCCGCCGCAGCGTCGACCCGTCCGCGAAACGTTGCGTCCCCGGCCAGCTCGGCGAGCCGGGCCGGCGGGACCGAGCCGAGCATCCGGATCGGGTCGTGGTGGATCTGGTCCCACAGGTCCGGATCCATCGCCCTGAAGACGTCCTGGGTCTGGGGATGCCAGGACCAGCGCAGGTTCAGGGCGAGTTGATCGAGCGATGCCAGGGCCTCGGGGAGCACCGGGCGGACGGTGAATCGTCTGATTGCGCGCACCTCGTTGACGTTAGTGCACCCGCACCCGGTCCCCAAGAGCAGCCGGTGACCGATCTCCGGCAGCTCGACGAGCATCACCCGGCGTCACTCACCTCACGCAGATTCCCACCGGATCCGTTTGCGCGGCGGGTCCCGATCCGCAAGGCTGGCCGACATGGTCGGACGCATACCCGTCATGGACGTCACCCCGTTGGTCGACCGCGGCCGACAACCCGCGAAGGCAACGCTCGGCGAGCCCTTCCCCGTCAGCGCCCTGGTCTTTCGCGAGGGGCACGACATGCTCGCGGCAGAGGTGGTCGCCACCGACCCGGACGGCCTACGACGCGCTCCCGTGCGGATGACGACCCGGGCCGGGGTCCCCGATCGACACGACGCCTGGCTGACCCCGGACCTCGAGGGTCCGTGGGCCTTCGAGATTCATGCCTGGTCCGACCCGTGGGCGACATGGCAGCACGACGCCGGGATCAAGATCCCGGCCGACATCGACACCGAGCTGATGTTCACCGAGGGGCGACTG
>JAKDNC010000320.1 GCA_030452025.1 Nocardioides sp.
GTGTGTACCGCCCCGCCCGAGAGGTGCTTTTTCGTGCGGGCGGGGCGGCCGGTGGAATGTCTGTGTGAGGTTCTCGTCCCGCGAGATCGTAGGCCCGCCCACTTCCCGGGATACAAGGGATCCGGAGCTGGGTGAGCACCCCTCGGCATCGGGTCTCGGTGGACCGTAGGGACTCGGCCCGCCGCCCGGGAGGGACTGGCCCCATCCGCCCTTCCGCCAGGGCCCCGCCAGGCTGGTTCACCCCGGCCGTGGCGGGGTTCTTCCTGCGTGTCGCCCCGGGGCCAGCTCCCAGCCGGGTCGTCACCCCCACGGGCGTGCTCTGCGCCATGCGTCCACCCAGTACGGGTCGCGGCGGCGAGAGCTAGACTTCAGCTTCGTCCGCTCGAGGCGGACCCGTTGGTGGATCCATTCGCGCAGGAACGGCCGGACCTCGTCGTGTTTGTCGCCCCAGTCGGTGCCGGACAGCGTGATCTCGTCGTCGCCGGTGCGTACGCGCACCAAGTAGCGCTGGATCGAGCTGTCGCGGTGCCACGGCGTGGACTCGACGATCGGGGCGCCGCTGAGGGTCAGCCGGTAGGCGATCAGCACCGAGCTGACCTCGTGCTCCAGTTTCTCGGCGGCGAAATAGGTGGCGTAGGTGTCGCCGGGGTGCTCGCTCACGAAGCGAGCATCCCACGAGGTGCTGTCAGGCGGTGCCGGGTCGCGGACTCGCGTGGACCGCGGGGTCGCTTGGCCGGAACGATTCAGATCAAGAGGACGTGTTCGGTGGCGTCGAAGACCCCGGGTTCCGGGACTCTTCCATTCCCTGGGCCGGGTTCTGTGCGGGTCCGGTCCCACCACCGGGGGCAACGGCCGGGCCAGTGGCCGGTGTGCCGCGCAGCAGGCTCGAGAGCTTCTCTCGATGCAGGAACGCGATGACCGCCGCAGCGATGAGGAGACCGAGCACTGCGAGACCCGCCACGATCGCGACGATCCCGCCGATGCCCAGGCCCGCGCGTTCCGCGGCGAAGGTCAGAACCACTCCGTGCTCGCCCTTCGCCGTGACGGCATCGTCACCCAGGGAGGCGACTTCCGCTTCGTCCGAGAGGATCGAGGTGGGGCGCAGCCCGTCGCCGTGGATGGTCCAGGTCGCGTCCTCGCCCAACTTGGAGATCAGATCACTGCCGGCCCCCAGTTCGAGGGACACCGCGTAGGACCCGTCACCGCGGTCGGTGACCGACACGAGCGGCGGCCCGTCGGCCCCCTCGAGGCCGAGCTTCTGCAGGGCGCCGGTGAACTCCTCGGAGTCGTCGGCCTCCGCGCGGAGCGTGTAGATGACCGTGCCGTCGGACTCGCTGCGGTCTGCGTCCGCGCCGAGGAAGGCGACGACGTTTTCCTCTGTCACCACGGCATCGTCCTCGGCGGGCAGCGACAGGGCCATCACCATCTTGCCGCCGCCGTCGCGATTGACGGTGAGGTCATAGTCGGCCTCGGTAAAGACAATCTCGTCGCGGATCACCTGGGGCTCGGGGCCGCCATCGAGCGACACCTCCTCGGTCCCCTCTCCCTTGTCGACTGGCATCAGCAGCGCCTGCTCGAGCGTGCCGTTCTCCCCGCAGGCTGCCGTGCATTCGATGTCATCGACGACCCGGGTCTCGATCACGAACGGGTCGTCTTCGCTGGGGGCGGTCTCGACCGTGAACGTGCTGCCCTCGGTTGCCAGTGCGGCGTCCGTCCAGGTACCGACCTGCTCCGCCGTGCCGGCCGGGAAGGTGATCACCCATTCGGTCCCGGCGTCTCCGGCGGGTTTGAGCTCACCACCCTCCGGGGTCGCTTCCTCGAAGAACGCGTCGAACTCGTCCTTCGCGTCGAGGTAGACGGACCGGTCTAGGTCATAGGTGATGGTGCGGGTGAAGGAGTCCGCGGCGGGGTCGTCCGCTCCAGCGGTCACGACCTTGACGCTGCCGAAGCCGGCGGACTCAGCATTGGACCAGGCCGGGGCGGAGTCCTCCGCGCCGAAGGAGCCCATCTGCTTCTCCAGCTCGTCCCCGTCGACGGTCACGGTCACGTCGCCCTCGTCGATGGCCGAGTCGATCTGTCCTTCTTCAGCGTCTTCGATGTTGCCGTCCTCGACCAGGGCCTTGACGACCCAACGGGTGAGGTCGTTCGGCGTGAAGTTGCGGGTCAGCGTGTACCCGGAGCTGAACGGGGGGCTCGGCGGGGTGAAGGTGACCTCGGCGGTCTTGGTGAGGTCACCGGCGGCCAGCACCGGCTGTGCCTTGGCGGCGTAGTCCTCGGCGTCTGTGAACTCCAGCGTCATGGTGAAGATCGTGTCCGTCCCGTTCTTCTCCATCCCTACGTAGTTCAGGCCGGGGTTGTTCTCCTCGATAGTGGCTTCGACCGTCGCCGCTCCCCCGTCGATCCGTTCCATGTCGGTATCGGTGACCGTCACGGCGAGGGTCTGGGTTCCGGAACCGTCCGTCCCGATCTCCGTGGTGTCATCGACCTCTCCGCAGGCGGCAAGGGCGAACATTGCGGCGATCCCTGCCAGCAACGTCAGCCAGAGGCGGGCCGAGGACGGGATGAGGGCTGGAGGAAGTGCGCGGGGGAGGGAATGCATTGACTACTCCGATATTGTGTAACAGGGAGGAAGGTGTCTTTCAGGATGTGCAGAATCTGCGATTTCTCACCCTAGCCCTCGGGGATTCCCCGGGGGGGCGGGCCTCAGCCTTTCGTCGTCGAACTGGTCAGGCGATCTCACGCAGGGGCGCCATGTTGGCGCCGGCGACCTGACCGGTACGACCGGACCACCGCTGGACCTCGAACTGTCCGACGGTGGGCCGGCCATGCTGTGCGAACCACCGCCGCAGCTCCTCGGAGGCGTAGCGCTCCACCCGGGCATGCGGGCCCATGAACAGGCTGGAGGGGTCGATGTGTGCGGCGCGGCCGCGGGCGTTGAGCAGTTCGCCGCGCAGCTCCGCGTGGGCGCGGGCGAAGGTGGCGCGTCGGTGCAGTTCGAAGTCTTCTCGCATGGCCTGGTAGGTCGCGAAGGCATCGGTGAGGATCACGCTCATCGCTATCGCCTCGCTGGATCCCTGCGTTCGGCCGGACGCGGTCTCGGCGGGTTGTCACCACCGGTCTGGTCGATGCTGCCGGGGGTCATCGCCAGGGCGGTCTCCATACGCGGGGCGAGGACCACCCGGGGGTCGTAGCGACCACTCTCGATGGCCTCGACCGTGGCCGTCGGGACACCGATGCGGGCGGCAAGAGCGGCTCGACCCAGTGTTAGCTCGAGACGGCGGACCATGACCGTGGCGCCGATGCGGCGCAGCGTCCAGTAACTCGCCGTGGCCTCCTCTCGCTGCCGATGGATAAGCGTGTTCATGGCGTTTCCGCCGGAGTGATGGCGTGGTCGACGCGGCAGATCCAGGCACCGGGGGCGGCGCGCATCGGCCATCCGTGGCAAGTGGGCGCGTCCTCGGGGGCGATCTGCGAGGCAGGTTCGACGGCGCGGTGATGGTGCTCCCATGGCAGCAGCGTGTCGCCGAGCTGGTACCGGACCAGCACGCTGGAGTAGGCCTCCATGTCGCCATGCTCGGCCAGGAGCTCCAGCAGCTGTGGAGTACTCGTGGGGGCGCCGGTGGGCACGTCGCCGGCGATGCCCGTGATCGTCCCGTCCTCGGCGCGCCAGCGGAAGTCCATCAGGTCATCGGTCCAGGTTCGCCGCATTGAGATACCGCAGATCTCGCAGGCGGACCGGGTGGTGAGGGTCGGTGCTTTCATGCCGTCTGCTCCTTTCGGGCGTAGCTCCCGGCGGCGTGGGCTCGCGTCCAGGCGGTGATCGCCATCTCGAGCTGTTTGACCTCTCGGATCCGGGTGGGGCGGTCTGCGGTGACGGACGCGGGGAGTCGGCCCAGCTCGCGGGCGGCATGGGTGAGCTGCTCGTCGAGCAGAAATAACTCATATTCGGCCGCGACCTGAGCGCTCGGGTACTCGAGGAAGCTCCTGCCCAGGCCGTCGGGCCAGCGCACCTGTGCGGTGCGCCGATCGAAGACCTGTGGGTCCCCCTGCTCGTCCACCACGTGCACGCTGTCGGTGTCGACGCCGGTCACGGTCAGGCGCTGGAACAGCGCGCCGAACCTGCCTTGCTCGCGCCAGTAGAAGACGTCGCCGGAGTGGACATTGATCAGGTCTGCGGGTCCTGTCATGGGCATGGCAGCTCCTTTCGTGAGGCTGTCCGACCCAGTGGGCGCGCCGGCGTCCTCACGGGACGGTCCTGCCAGACGGGACAGTCGCCCACTGCACGGGCGACACCGACTGCGAGGAGCTCAGACCATGCCTGCCGCGAACCCCGACCTGATCGCCTGGATCGACACCGAGACCACCGGGCTCGACCCCGACCGCCACCGCCTGCTGGAGATCGCCGTCGTGATCACCCGCAATGACCTCACCGAGGTCGGCAGCTTCGAGATCGTGATCACCCCCGATGAAGGCGTCGACGCGGCAGTCGACCTGATGGGCCCGTACGTGCGGGACATGCACACCAGCAACGGGCTGATCCAGGACATGGGCGGCCCGTCGGCGCACTCCCCGCGGGTCGCGGATGCCCTCGCCACTGGCGCCATCGACCGCATCACCCAGGGTCACCAGGGCCCGTTCCTGCTGGGTGGCAACTCGATCACGCTCGACCGGGGCTTCCTGCAGGCCCATGCGCCGCAGGTGTTCTCGCGGCTGCACTACCGGTCCATCGACGTCTCCGGCATCGAGCAGGAGATGCTCCGCGATGGCTACAGCGGCCAGATCGCCGCCTGGCGCGCGGGCTTCGTGCCGTCGAACGCGCATCGGGCGCTGGGGGACATTCG
>JAKDNC010000321.1 GCA_030452025.1 Nocardioides sp.
GTTGGACTTGGCTTCGCACTGCGGGGCTCGGCTCCGGCACACCTCGTGCCTCGGCATACCTTCGCCTCACTCGTTGCGCTCAGCGGTGTTGGACTTGGCTTCGCACTGCGGGGCTCGGCTCCGGCACACCTCGTGCCTCGGCGTACCTCCACCTCACTCCTCGCGCTCAGCCGAGATCCCCGCCGGCAACGGGCAGCGTCGTGCCGGTGATGTACGACGCCTCGTCGGAGGCCAGGAAGGTGATGGCCGCAGCCTGCTCGTCCAGGGTGCCGTAGCGCTTGAGCAGCGAGGACCCCACGGTCTGGTCGATGTGGGCCTGGAACCATTCACGCTCCTGGTCCGTGGACGCCTCCGGGGTGCCCCGCGAGATCCGTCGCTCCGGTGCGGCCGTGCCGCCGGGCGCCGTCGCGACGACCCGGATCCCGGAGTCGGCGTACTCCATGGCCAGCGACGCGGTGATCGCGTTGATGCCGCCCTTGGCCGCGGAGTAGGGGATTCGATGGATGCCGCGGGTCGCGGCCGAGGAGACGTTGACGATCACTCCGTTGCCACGCGAGACCATTCCGGGCAGAGCGGCGCGGCAGGCGAACAGCGTGGTCATCAGGGAGCGGTCGATCTCGTTCCGGATCTCCTGATCGGTGAACTCGATGAACGGCTTGAAGTTGATCGCGCCACCGACGTTGTTGATCAGCACGTCGATCCGGCCGAAGCGTCGGACCGTCTCGCGGGCCACCGTCTCGGCCCCCTCCCAGGTCTCCAGGTCGGCGACGACCGGGTGTGCGGGTCGGGCGGCGCTGCCGAGCTCGTCGGCCAGGTCGATGACCAGCTCGGCGCGGTCGGCCAGGACCACGGAGCCGCCCTCCGCGCTGACCCGGCGGGCGGTCTGCTCGCCGATCCCCTGCGCGGCGCCGGTGATCACCACGACCTTGCCGTCGAAGCGCCCCGGGGTGATGAACTTGGGAAGCGCCCGGTGGCGGGCCTCCTCCATCGCCCGGCGGGTGGTCTCCTTCGAGCGGTCGGCGTGGTCGGAGATCAGGGTCCGGGCGCGTGTCCGGTCCCCGGCCTCGATCGCGTCGACGATGTCGAGGTGGTCCTGGGTGCAGCTGGGGTGGCACCACGTCGCGCGCCGGAGCACGTCCTCCATGTGCCCCTGCACACCAAGTGCCTGGTAGGCCTGCAGCAGGTGCTCGTTGCCGGTGAGGGTGAAGAGGTAGTCGTGGAAGGCGGCATTGGTCTCGGTGTAGGCCGCAGCGTCGATGAACCGGTCGTCCTCGACATAGGGCACGGTCGCCTCGGCGAGCAGGCGGTAGCCCGTGACCTGTTGCGAGCCCAGCCGCCCGATGACCAGCTCGAGAGCGCCCAGCTCGAGAGCCGCACGGGCCTCGAAGAGTGCGTCCGACTCGTGGACCGAGGGGTGCTCCTCACCGATCTCGTACCTCCCCGACTCGACCGGAGTGGGGGCCGGGCGGTGCAGCGGCTCGACCTCGCGGGACGTGAAGGCGTCCCGCCCGGCGATTCCGCGGGCGCCGGTGACCAGCAGCTCGTCCGCTCCGTCGCCGTCGAGCGCGACCACGGCCTCCTCGGACCAGGCCGGGGCCACGGTGTTGCCGGTGATGCTGCGGGCGGTCGCGGCCTCCTCGGCCGGCGTACGACGGGTGGCTGCGGCGCGCAGCGGCTCGATCTCCCGGGCCGGGAAGATCTCCTGGCCCGCGACCCGGTTCGACGCACCGGTCTCCACCGGGGCCGGCGTCTCGTCGACGGGCGGTGCCTCGTCGACCACCTGCGGTGTCGGCTCGGATGCAGGCGTCTCCTCCGGCGCCGCGGCCTCGTCGACCGCGGGGGCCGGTGTGGACGGCGTGCCGGAGAGGGCGAACTTCTCGTAGTAGAACCCGGTCGGCTCCACGCCCTCGTTCGCGAAGTGGGTGCGCACAGCCTCCACCATCGGTGGGGGACCGCAGACGTAGACCGCGACGTCGCCGCCGTGGAGGTGCTCGGGCCGGATCAGGCTCATCACGAAGCCCTTGTTGGCAGCGGCGCTCTCCGGGTCGGAGACGCAGTGGTCCCAGGTCAGGTTCGGGATCGAGCCGGCCAGCTCTTCCAGGGTGTCGAGCTCGACCAGGTCGGTGTCGTTGCTGACGCCGTAGACCAGGTGCACCGCCCGGCTGGTCGCGCAGTCGCGGAGCTTGCGCAGGATCGACATGATCGGCGCCAGACCGGTGCCTCCGGCCAGCAGCAGCAGCGGCCGGTCGGACTCACGGAGGAAGAAGCTCCCGTTCGGGCCGGTGAAGGTCATCTCGTCGCCGACGGCCGCCTTCTCGGCGAGGAAGTCCGACATCAGCCCACCGGGAGTGAGCTTGACCAGGAAGGAGAGGCCGGTGTCGTCCGGGGCGTTGCTGAACGAGTAGGACCGGGTCTCCTCGGTGCCTGGCACGGCGAGGTTGACGTACTGCCCCGGCAGGAACGCCAGCTTGTCGCGCTCGGGCGTCTCCAGGGTGAAGGAGACCGTGCTGTCCGAGAGACGCTCCAGCCTGGTGATGGTCCCCGTGTACGTCGCCGCGCTGGTCTTCGCGACCGCCGAGGTGCTGGCGATCTGGAGGACGAGGTCGGACTTCGCCGTCATGCTGCAGGGCAGGACGAAGCCCTTCTCGGCCTCGTCCTCGGTGAGGGCGTCGTCGATGTAGCTGCCGCCGTCGTACTCGCCGGACTCGCAGAATGCCTTGCACGTCCCGCAGGCACCGTCACGGCAGTCCAGCGGGATGTTGATGCGGTGACGGTACGACGCATCGGCGACGGTCTGGTCGTCGGCGACGGTGATGAAGCGCGTGACGCCGTCCTCGAAGCTCAGGGCTACCTGGTGGCTCATGGTGGGACCTCCCGGGTCCGGGTCGAGAGGTGGATCAGAAGTGGTAGACGTCGACCACGTGGTGGATGTAGTCGTTCTTCAGCACCACGGTCTTGCGTCGGATCAACGGCTGCCCGCCGTGGGCGACGCCGGAGAAGTCGATGGTGTAGAACGACGTCCCGTAGTAGGGGTCGATCGTCTTGTAGCGGAAGTACATCGTGTGCCAGTTGAACCGCACGTCGACGATGTCCCCGCGGCGCTCGATCACCTCGACGTTGCTGATGTTGTGGCTCGTCCTGGGCTCCGGGATCGAGGTCGCGCTGGAGCGCTCGGTGCGGATCCGGAAGACCCGGTCCTCGAGCCCGCCCTTGTTGGCGTAGTAGATCAGCGAGATCTCGGTCTGCGGGTCCTCGGTGAGGTCGTCGTTGTCGTCCCAGGCCGGCATCCAGTACTCGCAGTCGTCGGCGTAGCACTCGAGCCACTTCTCGAACTCGCGGTCGTCGAGGTAGCGCGCCTCCCGGTAGAGGAACTGCTCGATGCTGTTCTGGGTGATCAGGGCGGACGTCTGTTCGGTGGTGGTCATCGTGGTCTCCTTCAGGCCTGGTCGATCGAGCGCTGGGCGGCGGCGGCTTCCTCGGCCTCGACAGCGGCGTTCATGGTGTCGCGCCAGTAGCCGTGCTGGACCGGGTAGAGGCCCTCGTCCTCGTTCTTCAGCCCGGCCGAGATCACGCCGGGCATGTCGAGTGCCTCGGCGACCTCGTCGGGCCCGGTGAGCCAGTGCTCGGCTCCGCGGCTCATGTCGTTCCACGGGGCCTTGGTGGCCTGGAAGGTGAGCTGGCAGGAGCGGAACTCTTCGAGGTCGTCGGGGGTGGCCATGCCGGAGGCGTTGAAGAAGTCCTCGTACTGCCGGATCCGCCAGGCGCGCGACGCCTTGCTCTCGCCCTTGGGGGCGATGCAGTAGATCGTGACCTCGGTCTGGTCGGTGGAGATCGGGCGGAAGTGCCTGATCTGGGTGCTGAACTGGTCCATCAGGTAGACGTTCGGGTAGAGGCACAGGTTGCGCGAGCCCTTGACCATGAACTCGCCCTTGGCCTCGCCGTACTTCTCCTTCAGGCCCTCCATCTGGTCCCACAGGGGACGGTCCTGGGGGTTGCCGGCCCAGGTCCACAGGCACAGGTGGCCGTTGGGGTAGGACCAGTAGCCGCCGCCGGACTTGCCCCAGCTGCCTGCGTCGAGGGTCTTCGTCTCGTTCTTCGACTCGCCGGTGTCGCGCCGTGAGGTGGTGGCCGCGTAGTTCCAGTGCGTCGCGGTGACGTGGTAGCCGTCGGCGCCGTTCTCCGCCTGGACCTTCCAGTTGCCGTCGTAGGTGTAGGTCGACGAGCCGCGCAGCACCTCGAGCCCCTCGGGGGACTGGTCGACGAGCATGTCGATCACCTTGGTGGTGTCGCCGAGGTGCTCCTCGAGCGTCGAGACGTCGTCGTTGAGGCTGCCGAAGAGGAAGCCGCGGTAGCTCTCGAAGCGCGGCACGTGGGGCAGGTTGTGGGAGCCGTTGACGTCGAACGTCTCGGGGTAGCCGGCCCCCTCGGGGTCCTTGACCTTCAGCAGGCTGCCGTCGTTGCGGAAGGTCCAGCCGTGGAAGGGGCAGGTGAGCGTGGTCCGGTTGTCGGTCTTCTTCCGGCAGATCATCGCGCCACGGTGGGCGCAGGCATTGATCAGGAGGTGCAGCTCGCCGTCCTTGTCGCGGGTGATCACCACGGGCTGGCGGCCCATGTTGGTGGTGAAGTAGTCCCCGGTGTTGGGAAGCTGGCTCTCGTGGGCGAGGTAGATCCAGTTGCCCTCGAAGATGTGCTTCATCTCGAGCTCGAAGATCTCCTCGTCGGTGAAGATCTCTCGCTTGGCCGCGTAGATCCCGGCCTGTGCGTCGTCGAGGACAGCGTCGTCGAGGACCGCCTCGACGTGTGCGCGGTCTTCAGTCATGGGCT
>JAKDNC010000322.1 GCA_030452025.1 Nocardioides sp.
GGCTCGGAGCGCATCCGTCCAAGGTCGCGACCGTCGTAGGCTGTGGCCGTGGAGTTCGAGTTCAGTGGCGCGTTGTTCGAGTGGCGAGGGCCCTCCCCTTTCCACTTCGTCGCGGTGCCCGAGGAGGAGAGCGACGACATCAGGGAGGCCGCGCCGATGCTCACCTACGGCTGGGGCGTGATCCCGGTCGAGGTTCACATCGGCAAGACCACCTGGACCACCTCGCTCTTCCCGCGGGAGGGCCGCTACCTCGTGCCCGTCAAGGACCGGATCCGCAAGGCCGAAGGGATCCATCTGGGTGACGTCCTCGAGATCAGGATGGTGGCGGGCAGGAGGGACTGACCGGGATCGCTGCCAGGACGGACGCCTCGCGCCTGAGTCGCTCCGCGGTCTCGGCCTGCGCAGAGCCCAGTGATGCGGCGGTGTCCTCGCGCTCGGTGATCTGGTCCCGGAGGATCCCGGCCTCGTCCGCAGCAGTGAGCACTCGTCGCTCTGTCTCTGCGGCGCCCGCGCCCAGCGCCGAGCCCTCGATCGCCCCGGCAGCAGGATGCGTCTCCACGGCGACCGCTTCGGCGTTCTCCAGCGCGGCGATCGTGGTCCGGAAGGCCGAGACGGCACTCCGGTCCTTGCGTTTCATCGCGGCCACGAGCTCGGCGCGCAGGGTTTCTTGTAGGGCACTCATGACCGAAGTCTCTCGTGAGCACACGGTCACCACAACGGGTTTCCGGGGCCCCGGCCGATCAGTGGAGAGAATTCCGCACCCCATGCCTGAGAATCTCCGACGATGCGCGATGAATCGCCACACCGGCCCCGGTCAGTCTTGCAACCGACACAGAGGAGGACACGTGCGCACGCTCGCGATCACCCAGAACATCACCCTCGACGGCTCGATCGAGATGCTCGGCGACTGGTTCGACCCGCAAGGGCAGGGTGAGAACGCCGACCTGATGGAGGAGCTTCACTCCCAGGACCAGCGATCCGACGCCTTCCTGGCCGGTCGGCGTACCTTCGAGGACCTGCGCGACTACTGGGCCACCCTCGAGGGAGACGGCACGGGCATCACCGACTACCTCAACCAGGTGCAGAAGTACGCCGTCTCCTCGACGACCACCGATCCCCGGTGGCAGAACTCGACCGTCCTCGCCGGCGACCCGGTCGCGGAGGTGACCGCCCTGAAGGAGCAGCCCGGCACCGACATCGTGGTGACCGGCAGCATCACCTTGTGCCACGCGTTGATCCAGGCTGGGCTGGTCGATGAGTACCGACTGTTCACCTACCCGGTCGTGCAGGGCAGGGGACGCCGACTCTTCCCGGAAGGGGTGGAGATCCCGCGGATGGAACTGCGCGACGCCAAGGCCTTCCGCAACGGGATCACCTACGCGTGCTTCGCGGCGCAGTGAGGAGGATCAGGACCCGGTGACGGCTTCGTCGAGTCGCACCAGGCTGTCCTTCAACTGGTCCTCGTGGATCAGGGGGAAGCTGATCTTCTTCAGGATGTCCGGGTCGGTGACCTTGCTCCAGTCGTAGGTCAGGCGGACCAAGGTGGTCTCGGAGCCTTCCGAGATCAACTCCCAGACCCATTCCCAGCCGGGCGGCTCGGTGCCTGCCGGCGCGGTCTTCCACGAGACCAGCTTGTTGGTCTCGAATCCGGTGACGTGGTTGTCGCTCTGGTAGTCCCCGTTCATGTGGTCGCCGGACATGTTCATCGTGAACATGTCGCCGACGGATTCGATGCGGTCGGACTTCTCGTCGGATCGGACGAAGCCGGACCCGTCGAGCCGGGCGTGGTTCTCGGGGTTGGTGAGGACCTCGAAGACGGCGTCACTGGTGGCGTTCACGGAACGTTCTACGGTGATCTTGTTCTCGGTCATGGGTCCACCGTTGCTCGCAAACATCGGTGAGACAAGGAAGGCGCCCGAGGCGATCCCTGCCCCAGCGGTGTGAGGTGCAGTTAGGCTGCTCGGGCCGTCCATTGCTGCATGACTGAAGCTTGAGGTGAACTGTGAGATCTCTGCTCGGCCGAGTCACCACAGGGAAAGTCTCCGCATGGGTCGTCCTGGCGGTCACGGTCGCCCTGACCGCCGGCGTGATGGCCCTCGGCTCGTCAGCAGGATCGAGTGGCAGCGCGCCGGACCCGCTCCCCGACAGCGCGGAGTCGGCCCAGGTCTCCCAGCTGCAAAAGGAGTTCCCCGGCGGTGACGTCCTGCCGGCGGTGGCCGTCATCGCCCGGGAGGACGGCAAGCTCACCGAGAGTGACCGGGCCTGGGTCGCGAAGGCGTCGAAGCGGTGGGCCGATGTCGTGGACACCGAGGTGTCGCCGCCGATTCCTGCGCCTGACGGCAAGGCGCTGATCGTCAGCATTCCGGTGTCCGCCGACGTCAGCGGGCTCGAGCTCACCGACCTGGTGGGCGAGCTCCGCGACACTGTGGGCAACGACCGGCCCGACGGGCTGACCGTCCAGCTCACCGGAGGCGCGGCATTCGCCGGCGACATCTCCTCCGCCTTCGAAGGCGCGGACTTCCGGCTGCTTGCTGTGACCGCGGCGGTGGTCGCGATCCTGCTGATCCTCACCTACCGCTCCCCGGTTCTGTGGCTGGTTCCACTCATCGTGATCGGGCTCGCGGACCGCACCGCGGCCGTGGCCAGTGGAATCGTCGCGAGCTGGTTCGGCATGTCCCTGGACGGCTCCACGTCCGGGATCACGAGCGTCCTGGTCTTCGGCGCCGGGACCAACTACGCGCTGCTGCTGGTCTCCCGCTATCGGGAGGAGCTCCGACGTCGTGCCGATCACCGCGAAGCGCTCTCGGCCGCCGTACGCGGCGCTTCCGAGGCGATCATCGCCAGCAACCTCACTGTGGTCCTGGCCCTGCTGATGCTGCTCTTCAGCGTCGCCCCGAACAACCAGGCGCTCGGCCTGTCCGCCGCCGTCGGGCTCGTCGTCGCGCTCCTCTTCGCGCTCTTCGCACTGCCCGCGGCGCTCTCGCTCTTCGGGCGCGGACTCTTCTGGCCCTTCATCCCGCGCGCCGGCCACGACGAGAAGTCCCGCAGTGGCCTCTGGTTCCGCACCGCAGCTGCGGTCGTACGCCGACCGGCCGCGGTCCTCCTCGTCGCGCTGCTGGTGCTGGGCACCCTGATCACCGGACTCGTCGGCCTGAAGGTTGGTCTCTCCCAGACCGACCAGTTCCGCGTCGACGCCGAGTCCGTCGACGGGCTCGACACTCTCTCCGAGCACTTCCCGCCCGGTGCCGCCGACCCGGTCGTCATCCTGGCGAAGGCCCAGACGAAACAGGAGGTGCTCGAGCTGGTCAGGGGCACTGACGGTGTTGCCCAAGCCAGGCCCGGGGGCTCGAGCGACGGACTCGTCCAGATCACCGCCACCCTCGACGACGCACCGGCCACACCGGCGAGCATCAACACGATCCGAACCTTGCGCAGCGACCTCGACCAGGTCTCGGGGGCCGACGCGTTGGTCGGCGGCAGCGTCGCCAAGGATCTCGACAGTCGTGACGGGGCCGAGCGCGACCTGATGGTCGTCGTACCCCTCATCCTCCTCATGGTCCTCTTGGTGCTCTTCCTGGTGCTGCGGGCGATCGTGACTCCGCTGGTGTTGATCACCATCAACGTGACCAGCACCCTCGCCGCACTGGGCCTGGGCGTCTGGGTGAGTGACCACGTCTTCGGCTTCCCGGCCCTGGACGTCAGCGCGCCGCTCTATGTCTTCCTCTTCCTCGTCGCGCTCGGCATCGACTACACCGTGTTCCTCGTCCTGCGTGCCCGCGAGGAGACTGCTGAGCTGGGCACGGTCCCGGCGATGGTCCTGGCCGTGGGGCTGACCGGTGGCGTGATCACCAGTGGCGGGGTCGTGCTGGCCTCGGTCTTCGCGGTGCTCGGCGTGCTGCCCCTGATCACGCTCACCCAGGTCGGACTGATCGTGGGTCTGGGAATCCTGTTGGACACCTTCTTGGTGCGTACCGTGGTGGTGCCGGCCGTCTTCGCGCTCTTCGGCGACCGGATCTGGTGGCCGGCCAAGGTCCGTGCCGGGCGGCACACGAGAGAGGACTGAGATGGACGTACAGATTCGGCGGGCCTACGACGACCCCGCGCAGAACGACGGCACCCGCGTCCTGGTCGACCGGGTCTGGCCCCGCGGTGTGAAGAAGGAAGCGCTCGAGCTGGACGACTGGAACAAGGACGTCGCGCCGTCCACCGAGCTGCGGAAGTGGTATTCCCACGACCCGGAGAAGTACGACGAGTTCGCCCGGCGATATCGCAAGGAGTTGGACACCGACGACGGCAAGGCGGCCCTGCAACGGCTCCGGGACACGGTTCGCGGCAAGCGACTGACCCTCGTGACCGCGACCAAGGACGTCGAGATCAGCCAGGCCGCCGTCCTTGCGGAGATCTTGCGCGGATGATCCGGGGTCGAGTCCGTCTCGTCGCCGTGGTGGCGGCCGCTCTCCTCCTTGCCGGCTGTGGCAGTGACGGATCGGGGGATGGATCGGGGGACGGAGGCTCCGCGCCTGTGAGCGGAACGCCCTCCGCAGAGTCGCCACCCAGGGCCGAGCCGCCCAAGGCCGAGCCGCCCAAGGCCGAGCGAACTGCGGGCATCGATGCCTCCCACCACCAGGGGGACATCGGCTGGAATCAGGTGGCCGACCACGGCATCGGGTTCGCCTACCTCAAGGCGACCGAGGGGAGCTCGTTCGAAGACCCGGCCTTCGCGGACAACTGGGCGGCTGCCCGTGCGGCAGGGATCCGCACCGGCGGCTATCACTACTACACGCTCTGCTCTGCGCCCGAGCCGCAGGCCGAC
>JAKDNC010000323.1 GCA_030452025.1 Nocardioides sp.
AATGCCTGGCAGCATCGAGGACAAGACCCGTGGCACCATCTGGGCCATGAGCCAGGTCCCCGCAGCGACACGCACCCTGCAGGTGTTGAAGTTTCTCGCTGCCCAGCCCGGACCGGTGCCGCTGGACCGGATCGTCCGGGAGATCGGGATGCCCCGGTCCACGGCCTACCACTTGGTCAACGCGATGGTCGACGAAGGCTTCGTCACCCACCTCGCCGAGGAGCGTCGCTACGGCCTCGGGGTGGCGGCCTTCGAGGTGGGCAGCGGCTACAGCCGCCAGGCGCCGCTCCAACGGATCTCGCGTCGACTCCTCGCCGACCTCGTCGACCGGACCGGACACAACGCACACCTGGCTGTGCTGCACGGGCGCGACGTGCTCTACGTGATCGAGGAGCGAGCACCGGGCCGGCCACCGTTGGTGACCGACGTCGGGGTGCGTCTTCCGGCCCACCTGACCGCGAGCGGCCGGGCGATCCTCGCCGCCCTGCCCGCGGCGCAGGTGCGGGCGGCATACCCGAGCAAGAACGCCTTCGTGGACCGCAACGGCGCCGGCCCGGGCGGACCTCGCCAGCTCCGGTCGCTGCTCGAGGAGACCCGGCGGCGGGGGTGTGCGACCGAGGACGGCGAGGTGACGCCCGGCTTCGCGAGCCTGGCCGCCGCCGCGCTCGACCACAATGGCCACCCGGTCGCAGGGGTCGCGGTCACCCATCCCAGTGGTGAGCAGGTCCGCGGCCTCGAGGAGGAGGTACGCCGCACCACCGCGGCGCTGACCCGGCGGCTCTCCGGACGTTGAGCCTGCAGCCGGCGCGAACGCCCTGAGTGACCCGAGCCACACTTCCTCGTTGAAGGTCCATGAGCAGCCTCCGCCTCGGACTCGCCACCATCCTCGCCGTCGGCCTGGTCGCCACCGCGATCACGGTCCCCGACTACGACCTCACCCGCACCGAGTCGGTGCAGCAGGTCTACGAGGCGTCGCGCCCCAAACAGGCCGCCGACGGCCACTGGCACACCCATGACCCGGCCCGCAAGAACGACCTCACCCAGGCCTCGACGGTGTCGGCGGAGACCAAGGACCCGACGTCGGCGGACCAGGCGCGCGCCAACGCGTCGTACGTCGCCCGCAGCCGAAGCAGCGCGGACCCGAGGCTCAGGCCGGTCTCGATGCGCACCCCGCGCAAGGTCATCCCGGAGAGCAGGTACGCCGTCGCCGGGGGCTGCTACTCGCTCGCCGGGACGCCGGTGCTCTTCGAGCCGACCGATCTGGGCACCAACCTGATCTACGCCAGTGACCGGACGTTCCTGGCCGGGACCCGCAACGGCGCGGACTGGGCCGCCGACCCCTCGGTCGAGGCCGAGTGGATCACCCGCAAGCAGGGCAACGACTTCACCTTCCGGCTCGCCGACGGCCGCTGGCTGGCCCACGACGGCGACACGTTCTCCACCTCGACCGAGCCGACCGGTTTTCCGTTGCGGCGCGCGACCGGCTGCTCGACCTACCCCGAGGCGCAGGTCAACGTGACCGGCAAGCCGACCGGTGGCGTGACCGGTTTTCAGGAGGTGCGCGGCTACATCGACGCCCACGTGCACGGGATGGCCTTCGAGTTCCTCGGGGGCGGCGTGCATTGTGGCAAGCCGTGGGACAAGTACGGAGCCCCCTACGCACTCGTCGACTGCCCGGACCACCGACTGACCGGCGGGAAGGGTGCCCTGCTCGAGTCCGTGCTCTCCGGCAAGGCGGCCCACGACCCGGCCGGCTGGCCGAAGTTGACCGACTGGCCGGCGCCGAAGTCATTGACCCATGAGGGCACCTACTACAAGTGGATCGAGCGCGCCTGGCGCGGGGGCCAGCGGATGTTCGTCAACCTGCTGGTCGAGAACGGCAAGCTCTGCCAGATCTATCCGATCAAGCACAACTCCTGCGACGGCATGGAGTCAGCGAAGCTGCAGGCGAAGGACATGCGTGCAATGGAGCGCTACATCGACGCGCAGTCAGGGGGCCCGGGCAAGGGCTGGTACCGCATCGTCACCAACCCCTACCAGGCGCGCCGGGTGATCAACCAGGGCAAGCTCGCCGTAGTCATGGGGATCGAGGTGAGCATCCCGTTCGGCTGCACGATGAAGCTCGACCGTCCGCAGTGCGACCGGGCCGCCATCAAGCGACAACTCGACGACCTCCATCGGATGGGCGTCCGGCAGATGGAGATCGTGAACAAGTTCGACAACGCGCTCTCCGGGGTCGCCGGCGACGAGGGCGCTGTGGGCGCCGTGGTCAACGTGGCCAACTTCTTGGAGACCGGCTCCTTCTGGAAGATGAAGCACTGCGAGCCGGCAGACGGCGAGTCCGCCGACAAGTCGCAGATCGCACTGCCCAACCTCGGCGGCGACCAGCAGGACGCCCTCTTCGCCGCAGTCGCGCAGGTGGGCGGCATCGGGCTGCCCGCGCTCCCCCTCTACGGCAGGCCGCTGCACTGCAACCAACGCGGACTGACCGACCTCGGCCACTTCACGATCGGCCAGCTGATGAAGAAGAAGATGCTGGTCGACCCCGACCACATGAGCGTCAAGGGACGACAGGCAGCGCTGACCCAGCTGGAGCAGGCGAACTACTCCGGCGTCGTCTCCAGCCACTCGTGGTCGACCCCCGACGCCTACCCGCGCATCTACAAGCTGGGCGGCTTCGTGGCACCGATGGCCGGTGACTCCACCGGCTTCCTCAAGAAGTGGCAGCGCCACCTCGGCTGGGCCGACAAGCGGTTCTTCTTCGGCTTCGGCTACGGCGCCGACATCAACGGCCTCGCCGAGCAGGGCACGCCACGGGCCGCGGACGCCAAGGACAAGGTGACCTACCCGATCACTGGCCTGGGCGGCGTACGCATCGATCGGCAGCGCAGCGGTGAGCGGGTCTACGACGTCAACGTGGACGGCGTTTCCCACTACGGGCTCTACCCGGACTGGGTCGAGGACCTGCGCAAGCTCGGCGGCAAGGAGGACGGCGCCGCAATCGTGGAGGATCTCAGTCGTGGTTCGGAGGCCTACCTGCAGACGTGGGAGCGCGCGCAGGGGATCCGGCCCGACTCCTGTCGCAACCCGTCACTGCGCAAAACGCCACGCGTCGTCCGCCGCCTGGTCCGCGAGGGGATGTCCACGACCGCAGTCATGAAGGCTGTCGGCCAGCCCTTCACGCGGCTCGGCACGACGTACGGCGTCTGCGCGCGCACCGCGTCAAAGCCGAAGGTGCCCATGACGATCGAATTCACCAGGGCCGGGAAGGTCACCTCGGTCCATCGGGGTCGTCGCTGAGCTACCACCCTCGGCCAGGGGGAGTGGCGGGTGGCCCAGATCGTGCCGCGGGTCGTTCCCGGCCGGTTACCAACAAGTAGGATCACTCTCACACGCTGGGCCTCCTGACGCCGCACCGTCGCCGGGAATAGGGTCAGGCAAGGTGTCCGGAGATCCGGACGTCAGACACGAGGAGCAGTTCTTCCCATGCAGATCTTCGCCATTGTGGTGTCGCTGGCCGTTTCGGTCGTGGCTGTGCTCATGACCGTCCGTGCCGTCCGGTCGATGCTGGCCACCCTTCGCATCGGCCAGCCGACCACGGGCAGCAGCGACCAGCCGGGACGTCGTACCCTCACGATGCTCAAGGAGACCGTCCTCCACACGAGGATGCTCCAGTGGACCTGGGTCGGCATCCTGCACTGGTTCGTCTTCGCGGCATTCATCATCCTCTCGACCGCCGTCGCGCAGGCCTTCTTCCAGCTCTTCAAGGCCGACTTCGCCTGGCCGCTGATCGGGCACTGGATCGTCTACGAATGGATCTCCGAGTTCATCGGCCTCTTCGGCTCCCTGGCGATCATCCCGCTCTTCGTCTACCGCGTGATGAAGGGCAGCAGCGCCCGGCAGAGCCGGTTCTTCGGCTCCACCATGTGGCAGGCGTACTTCGTCGAGGCGATGGTCCTGCTCGAGAGCGCCGCGATCCTCTTCATCCGCGCCGCGGAATACAAGCACGTCGACGGTGAGACCGCGCACTTTCCGATCAGCAGCCTGCTGAGCGGTCTCTACCCGGACGACGCGGCGTCACTCGAGAACATCATCTACTTCATCGCGATGGTCAAGATCGTCTCGGCGATGGCCTGGCTGATCGTGATCTCCTCCAACCTGACGATGGGCGTCGCCTGGCACCGCTTCACCGCCTGGTTCAACATCTGGTTCAAGCGTGAGTCCGATGGCGGCATGGCCCTCGGCGCAATGAAGCCGCTGACCTCCGGCGGCGCGCCGATCACCCTCGATGACATCGACGAGCTCGACGAGGACTCCACGCTCGGCATGGGCAGCATCACCGACTTCTCGTGGAAGGGCCTCCTCGACTTCACCACCTGCACCGAGTGTGGCCGCTGCCAGTCGCAATGCCCCGCGTGGAACACCGAGAAGCCTCTCTCGCCCAAGCTGCTGATGATGGCCCTGCGCGAAGAAGCCTACGCAGTCGCCGGGACCGGTGAGGCCGCTACCGAGAAGTCCATCGTCGGCAAGATCCAGGACGGCGACTGGTTCTACAACCCCGAAGGCGCCGACTTCGTCATCGACGAGGACGTCCTCTGGTCGTGCACGTCCTGTGGCGCCTGCGTCCAGCAGTGCCCGGTCGACATCGAGCACGTCGACCACATCATGGACATGCGCCGCTACCAGGTCCTGGTGGAGTCGAACTTCCCGGCCGAGCTCAACCAGCTCTTCAAGGGCCTGGAGAACAAGGGCAACCCGTGGAACATG
>JAKDNC010000324.1 GCA_030452025.1 Nocardioides sp.
CCGTCCCCAGTGCAACCGCTGTGACCAGCGTTTCCGTGATCTGTCTGCTCATCTCCTCCCGCCGAGCACGACAGGCTACCGCCGGGCCCGGGCGGACACGCCGGACCCAGCTCCGTCCCGCCAGCGGTGCGCGCCGCCCACTTCCCCGGGCGAGCATCCAGCATCGGGAGGAGTCGATCATGACGGGCATCGTGCGCAAGCGGGACACCGGGGAGAAGGGCAACGGGGGCGAGTTCGGAACCACGAAGCGCGGCGAGGCCAACCTGCAGGTCACCTCCGATGCCGGTGCTGATGACGCCACGGGTACGGCGCTGATCGAGCGGTTCGGGTTCGATGTGCGCACAGCGGATCCGGTCGAGTTCGACGAGCATGCGAAGTCGGCGGGGGAGGAGCTAGCGAGGGCCCGCTCGCGCCAGCGTGCATCCGTCGATGCGCTGCACCGGGCGATCGGCGACCGGAAGCAGGCCGGCGGCTCCTGGGGCAAGAGCGACGAGGAGGTGGTGGGGGCCGCGCACGAATGGGTGACCCTGGCCGACGGCGGTGCAGCGTCCGAAGCGACGGGACACCGACTCCGTGAGCCCCTGCGCAACGTCCAGGCAGACCAGGAGAAGCTGGAGCGTTCCCGAGAGCAAGTCGATGGGCTGGAGGCGGCGTTCCGGGTCCGGGGCGGCTGGAACCGCGCCTTCCTCGTCGCGAACGCGAACGGCCACGTGCATTCGAGCACCAGCTGTTCGACTTGCCGGCCCACGACTCAATACGCCTGGATGACCGACTACTCTGGCGCCGATGAGAACGCCATCGTCTCGGATGCCGGCTACCGGGCGTGCACGACCTGCTATCCGACGGCGCCGGTGGGGGATGAGCGGTCTCTGCCGACGAAGATGCTCACCGACGAGGAGAAGCAGGACGAGGTCAGGCGCGAGAATGAGCGTGCTGCCCGGGCGGCGAAGAAGGCGAAGGCTGCCGCCAATGCTCCGACCTCGACGGGCGAGCCGCTCACGGTCCCCGACGGTATGAGTCGGTACCCGGAGACGCTGAAGACTGAGCGGACGGCGAAGAGCTGGGCGGTCAACGGCGTGCTGGAGGAGGCCTCGTTCGTCGCCTACCGGGAGCAGTTCGACGACGCCAGCACGGACTTCCCCGGCTCGACGGTGAATCGGTCCAGCCGCGACGTGATCGTGGAGTCCCTGGCGGACAAGCACGGCAGTGATACGGACGGCATCCGTGACGAGCTGCGCCAGAAGGCCCATGCGAAGGCGAAGCGGGAGTACACCGACGAGACAGTTCGGGCTCGGGTGGTCGGGCAGATCGATGATCTGTTCCGCCCGAGCGCCTGATCGACTCGCGTCCGGCGGGGCGCTGCGGCGTCGGTGGCGGTATCGCAGTTGCTTCCTGATGTCACGGCGCCCTGCGAGGATGCGGTCGCGCCCACTGAGGAGAGCATGAGCACCGCGAAGAAGAAGCCCTCGCGCCTGGCCGGCCTCGTCCGGGCCGTAGCCGTGCTGGGTGCGCTGACGCTGGTCGCGCTGTCCATCTGGCCGCGCTCCGCTGACCTCTCCGAGATCCTCGACCACGTGCGCGACAGCCTGCAGGGGGCGTCTGGGGCACAGGCCGCATCGGAGGGGCAGTGGCTGCAGTCTGGGGCGACGAGCATCGACCCGCAGCAGTTGGCGAGCCTCGATGTCGCCCAGCAGGACCGCTCCGACGACGACTACGAGCGGGCGGAGTTCGGCGACGGCTGGGAGAGCACCGGAGACGGGTGCGACGTGCGCGACACGGTCCTGGATCGCGACCTGGTGGAGGTCATCTATCAGGACGGCTCTGACTGCGAGGTCACCGGCGGGACGCTGCACGACCCGTACACCGGGACGACGATCGAGGGGGACGTGAGCGAGACCGTCCAGATCGATCACATCGTCTCTCTCGGCGACGCCTGGTACTCCGGTGCGGAGGGCTGGAGCGCCGAGAAGCGCGAGGCGTTCGCCAACGATCTGGACAATCTTGTCGCCGTCGACGCCTCGGCGAATATGTCCAAGAGCGACGACTCCATCGCCGAGTGGTACACCGACTGGGAGCCGCCCAGCGAGACCGCGCAATGCCGGTATGCGGCCCAATACGTGGACGTCCTGGCCAGCTATGACCTGTCGGTCACCAGCGATGACTACAAGTTGCTGAAGAAGCTCGAGACCGACTGCAAGGACCTCGGCTGACGCGAGCCCCGCCCACTTCCCCGGGGTGACCGACGATCACCAGGAGGGCCGCGATGAGCAGCGTGACGCGTAAGCGCGACACTGGGGAGCAGGGCAACAAGGGCGAGTCCGGGTCCGTCACCCCCGGGGAGGCCGCTGTCGATGTCGGGGCAGGCGCTGACGGGGACGTCCCGCCTGGCCAGCCGGATTTCGAGCAGCGGTACGCGGACATGAAGCACCAAGCGATCCGGGCGTTCCAGCGGTATGAGGAGCTCAGCGTGGAGGTCAACGAGATGGCCATCGACTCGCTGAGCAGCCACGCCGCCGATCAGGCCCCGGGCGATGCCGTGGCCGTCGGGGTCGCCGCTGAGTACGACGAGCTCGAGCGCCCCGAGGACACGCTGCGCGGCCTGCGGTGGGTCCGTGGTGACGGCAGCGTCGACGAGATCGACGACGAGACGGTGATGGGGATGCTCGATACTTGGTCGGACGTCGACCGGAGCATGATCCCGTGGCACGAGCACGCGGGCCTGGTCGAACGGGACGATAGCGGCCTGCCCGGCAGTGAGCTGGCCCGGGAGGATGTCGAGTATGTGATCCCGATCCGCGGCCGCGAGCACGGTATGGACGAGCCCGCGTCGTGGCGTTGATGGGCCCCGCCCACTTCCCGTCGTGAGACCGCGAGGAGGAAGGGAGCCGATCATGGCTACGACGAAGGCCCGGGCCGGTACCGGTACGGCTGCGAAGGTGCGCAAGCGCGACACGGGGGAGGCGGGCAACCGCGGTGAGTTCGGCACGGTCACCCGGGATGAGGCCGAGGTGGCGGTCTCGCAGGCCGAGCCGGGCTCCGGGCGGCGGGTCGGCGCGGAGGTCGAGGTCGATCCGAGCGCCCGGATCGACGAGAGCGTGCGGATCGGCGACGGGTCCGTCATCGGGGCCGATGTGTCCCTCGGGCCGGACGTCACCATCGGCGAGGGGGTGGTGGTCGGAGACGGCTCCACGGTCGGCGCCGGCACGAGGATCGACGATGGGGCCCGGCTGGTCGAGGCGGTCACCGCCGGCGAGGGGGTCTCGATCGGCGAGGGGGCGACGGTGCAGGAGCGAGTAGCGCTGCATGATGGGGTCGCCCTGCGTGAGGAGGTCTCGGTCGGGGCCGAGTCCCGGATCGGCCGCGACACGCAGGTCGATCCGGACACCCGCATCGGCGAGCAGGTGACCATCGACGAGGACGCCAGGGTCGGGGAGAGCAGCGAGCTCGCGGACAGGTCGACGGTCCGGCATTCCGCGGTCATCGGGGAGCAGGTCACCCTCGGCAAGTCCGCGGAGGTCCAGGCCGGCACGACCATCGGCGACGGCTCCACCATCGGCAGCCGCAGCCGCCTGGAGGGCAGCTTCGGTGACCAGCTCGAGGTCGGCTCCCGAGTCCGGCTGCTCGGCGGAGCCACCTGGGGCGAGAGGATCGAGGTCGCCGACGGCGCGAAGGTCCAGGCCGACGACCGGTCGCGCTTCGCCGACGACACGGCCCTGGGGGAGAAGGCCACGATCACGGACGCCGTCGTCACCGGGGAGCTGTCGATGGGCGAGAGTGCCACGGTCACAGGCGGGAAGATCCCCAGCACGCTGGACGGGAGTATCGCCATCGGCGCCGACGCGGCGCTGGATGGAGCAGTCCATGTCCGACGCGGTGTCGAGATCGGCGAGTCCGCGCAGATCGACGGCCCCAGCGGCAGGTACCCGGAGGACGTCAGCTCCGAGGTCGACGCCGACTGCGAGGTGCTGGATCGGGCTCGCATCCATTCCGGTGTGCGGCTGGGCGAGCAGACCGTGGTCGGTTCCTCGGCCGAGGTCGGGTCGAAGGTCGTCACGGCTGTGGGAACGGAGATCGGCGACCGTGCCAGCGTCGGGGACTTCACCCGTCTCAACGGGTCCGTGGTCAGCGACGGTGCCCAGGTCGGGCACGGCGTGGAAACTGGGCACGCCGCGGACCTGGGGGAGCGAGCGGTTATCGAGGACAACGCCGTGATCGAGGCGTACGTCCGTGTCGCCGACGACGGATACGTGCGCCGCGGCGAGATCGTCCGGGAGGCCTTGCCCGCCGTCTGAGCGTCCTGCCAGGTTCCCGTCTCGCCCACTGGCCGGGCATGAGCGCTACGACCCAGCCCACGGCCATCCGAGCAACGCCCCTGTCGGTCCCGGCCCGGCGCGCCGACACGCTGTTCGGTCCGTCCCCGACGGTTGCCTCCGAGCTGCAGCCCTGCGACGCCTGCCCGTCGGCGGCCGCGAAGATCAAGGTCACCTACGCGTCCGGGCCTGTGGACCTGTGCGGACATCACGCGCGCGGGGCCTGGGATGTGCTCGAGCGCACCGCGCGGCGTATCCGCGTCGATGTGCCGAACGGGACGTTCTACCTGCCGATGCCGCCGCGCTGAGCCCGCCCCTCGGCACGCGCGACAACTGTCCGGAGACCACGAGACCGACCAGGAGGAAACACCATGGTCAGGACCACCGCCACCTACTGCGAGCAGCTGTACGAGGACATCGAGCTGCTCGATGCCGCCGGCTGGCCGCGCGAA
>JAKDNC010000325.1 GCA_030452025.1 Nocardioides sp.
TGGTGCTGGCGGCCGCGCTGGCCATCGTGATCGCCAACACGCCGATCGCCGGGGCATACTTCGACCTGCGCGACACGGCGATCGGCTACGAGCCGTGGCACCTGCACCTGACTGTCGGCGAATGGGCGGCAGACGGACTCCTGGCGATCTTCTTCTTCCTGGTCGGACTCGAGCTCAAGCGCGAGTTCGTTGCGGGCGACCTGCGGGACCCGCAGCGTGCCTTGGTCCCGGTGGCCGCAGCGTTCGGCGGCGTCGTCGCGCCCGCGCTGATCTACACCGCGATCAACCTCGGCACCGATGCGTCCAGGGGATGGGCGGTCCCGACCGCCACCGACATCGCCTTCGCCGTGGCTGTCCTCGCCATCATCGGCTCCCACCTGCCCAGCGCGCTACGGATCTTCCTGCTCACCCTCGCCGTCGTCGACGACCTGATCGCGATCACGATCATCGCGATCTTCTACACCTCGGACCTGTCATTCGGCCCGCTCCTGCTCGCGGCTGTCCCGCTCGCGGCGTTCGCCTTCCTGACACATCGTTGTCGCCGATTCTTCGGACTCCACGCCTGGGCGGCATGGGTGATCCTGCTGCCGCTGGGGATCGTGGTGTGGGCGCTCGTGCATTCCTCGGGGATCCACGCGACCGTGGCCGGCGTCCTGCTCGGATTCGCCGTCCCGGTGATCCGCAGCCAGGCCAGCGGTGGCCCCGAAGCGGGGCCGGGGCTGGCTGAGGTGTTCGAGCACAGGTTCCGCCCGATCTCCACCGGCATCGCAGTCCCGGTCTTTGCCTTCTTCTCCGCCGGCGTCGCGATCGGAGGCATCGAAGGTGTCCGCGCGACCCTGACCGACACCGTCTCGCTGGGCGTGATCGCCGGACTCGTGCTCGGCAAGCCGATCGGCATCCTCGGCACCACCTGGTTGGTCACGAGCGTGACCCGCAGTCGTCTCGACTCGAGCCTGAAGTGGATAGACATGCTCGGCGTCTCGTTGCTGGCGGGGATCGGCTTCACCGTCTCGCTGCTGGTCGCCGAGCTGAGCTTCGGCCACTCCGCCCACAACGACCATGCCAAGGTCGCGATCCTGACCGCGTCGGTCCTCGCCGCCGTCCTGGGAGCGATCGTGCTGACCACCAGAAACGGCCACTACAAGCGACTGGAGATCGAGCAGTCGACCGACTCGGACCAGGACGGCGTCCCGGACGCCTACACCCAGGAGAGCTGAGCTCCTGTCGGCCGGACCGGCTCAGGCGCGGATGAAGTCGCCGAGGACCAACTTCTTGGTGCGCTGTTTGTACTCCGCGACGAGGCCCGGCCAGTTCGTGGTGATCCGGCCACCCTCGAGGCGATACCAGCTCGCGCAGCTGGCCCACACACTCTCGCCGAGGCGGGACTGCATCTCCTCGTCGTAGGCATCCGCGACATCGCGGCGCACCTCGAGCGACCCACCGGCGTCGGCCAGCTCCCGGACCGCCTGGACGACATAGCACGACTGGGACTCCAACATCGCGATGATCGAGCTGCCGCCGAGGTTGGTGTTCGGCCCATAGATCAGGAACAGGTTGGGGAAGCCAGGAGCGGTGATCCCCAGATGTGCGTGGGCCCCGTCGGTCCACGTCTCCTGGATCTCCAGGCCGTCGCGGCCGAAGACCTGCAGTGGCGCCACGAACTCGGTGGCGGCGAAACCCGTGCCGTAGATGATCACGTCGGCCTCGTGGAATTCGCCCGCGGCATCGATCACACCGTCTGAGGAGACCCCGGTGACCGCAGCGGTGACTACGTCGACGTGATCTCGGTCGAGCGCGGGATACCACTGGTTGGAGAAGAGCAGCCGCTTGCAGCCCAGCGGATAGTCCGGGGCCAGCCTGGCCCGCAACGACCCGTCACGCACCTGCAGCCGCAACTGCGCTCGCCAGGCGAGTTCGAGTGCCTTCTTCAGCGGGGACCCGGTGATCAGGGTGCGGTTGAGCTGTTCGGAGAGCACCCAGGTGAGCTGGCGTCCGAACCTCTGGGTCAACGGCACGCTCCCGAATGCCTTGTGGTGCAGCGAGGTGTAGGCGCGATCCGGCTTCGGCACGACGTACGGCGCCGACCGCTGGAAGACCGTGATCGATGCGACGTCGTCGACGATGCCGGGGACGAACTGGATCGCGCTCGCGCCGGTGCCGATCACGGCGACCCGCTTGCCGGTGAGGTCGACGTCGTGGTCCCACTGCGCGGAGTGGAAGGACGGACCGTGGAACGTGTCCACCCCGGGAAGGTCCGGGATGATCGGCCTGGAGAGTTGGCCAAGCGCCGGGACAAGCACGTCACACTCCAGACGCTCCCCGTCGGACGTCTCCACCGTCCAGCGTGCGGTCGCCTCGTCGTAGGACGCACTGGTCGCCTCGACGCCGGTGCGGACCCGGTCCACGATGCCGTGCTCCTGGGCCCGGGTCTCGATGTAGTCGAGGATCTCCGGCTGCCGGGAGTAGCGGTGGCCCCAGGTTGGGTTCGCCGCGAACGACCAGGAGTAGAGGGACGACGGGACGTCGCAGGCAGCGTTGGGGTAGGTGTTCTCCCGCCACACGCCCCCGATGCCGTCGGACTTCTCCAGGATCGTGACGTCGTCGAATCCGGCCCGGAGCAGGTCGATGCCTGTCCCGAGGCCCCCGAAGCCAGCGCCGATGATGAGGACGGACGGCGATTGGGCGCCCATCAGGCGATCGTCATGCCGCCGTCGACCGGCAGCGTCTGGCCGGTGATGTAGCCGGCGGCGTCGGAGGCGAGGAAGACGGCAGTCGCGGCCAGCTCACGGGGGTCACCCTTGCGGCCTGACGGAATCCGTTCCTGCTGCGACTCGAGGTAGCCGGGTGGGTACTGCTCGGTCATCTCGGACTCGAAGAAACCGGGCGCGATCGCGTTCACCCGGATGCCCTTGCGGCCGGTCCACTGCTGAGCCAGGTCGCGGGTGAGCCCGATCAGGCCGGCCTTGCTCGCGGCGTACGCCGCCTGGGGGAGGGCCGCAGTGGTGAGAGCGAGGATCGAGCTGATGTTGATGATCGAGCTGCCGGGCGCCATCACCCGTCCGCAGGCCTGGGCCATCCAGTAGCAGCCGTTCAAGTTCACCTCGACCACCCCGCGGAATTGCTCCGGTGTCTCCCGGGTGGCCGGCACCGCAGTTCCGATCCCGGCGTTGTTGACCAGCACGTCGACCCGTCCGAACACGGCCATCGCTGCGTCCACGAGCGCCTGACACTGCTCGGGGTCCGCGACGTCGGTGGCCACGGTGAGCACCCGGCGACCTGTCTTGCGCACCAGCTGCGCGGTCTCTTCCAGACGGTCGACGCGTCGGGCGCCGAGCACGACGTCCGCCCCTGCCTCGGCAAGGCCTTGGGCGAATGCCACGCCGAGGCCACTGGAGGCGCCGGTCACGATGGCGACCTTGCCGTCGAGCTGGAACATCTCTGTGACAGTCATGCTGTCATTTGACCACGCCTTCGATCGCGGGGCGCAGTCTTCTCAGCGGGTGACTTGGCCGATAGTGTCTGATCTGTCCGCGTGAACCCTCGGGGACCTCGCACGACTCGGGAGGTGGCATTGCTCGCCGCGACTGAAAGTTCCCTTCGGCTGGATGCGCAGTGGGTGGACTACCTGCTCATCGCCACCTACTTCGTGTTCGTCCTCGGGATCGGCGTGATGGCGCGCCGCTCGGTCTCCACCAGCATCGACTTCTTCCTCTCCGGACGCTCATTGCCCGCGTGGGTGACAGGGCTGGCCTTCGTGTCGGCGAACCTCGGTGCAGTCGAGATCGTGGGCATGTCGGCCAACGGGGCGTCGTACGGCCTTGCGACGATGCACTACTTCTGGATCGGCGCCGTCCCGGCGATGCTGTTCCTCGGTGTGGTCATGATGCCGTTCTACTACGGCTCCAAGGTCCGCAGCGTCCCGGAGTTCATGCGCAAGCGGTTCGGCACCGGAGCCCACCTGGTCAACGCGCTCAGCTTCGCCCTGGCACAGCTGCTCATCGCGGGGATCAACCTCTTCCTGCTGGCCTCGATCGTCGAGGTCCTGCTGGGCTGGTCGCTCTACGTCTCGCTGATCGTGGCCGCGGCGATCGTGCTGACCTACACCGCGCTGGGAGGGCTGTCCGCGGCGATCTACAACGAGGTTCTCCAGTTCTTCGTCATCGTCGCCGCGCTGCTCCCGCTCACACTGATCGGCTTGCACAAGGTCGGCGGCTGGGACGGGCTGAAGGAGAAGGTGATGGCCAGTCCGGGCGGCAGCGAGCAACTCTCCTCATGGCCGGGCACAGGGCTGAGTGGGTTCGACAGCCCGGTCCTGTCGGTGATCGGCATCGTGTTCGGCCTCGGTTTCGTGCTGTCCTTCGGCTACTGGACGACGAACTTCGTCGAGGTGCAGCGGGCGATGGCCTCGGACTCGATGTCGTCCGCCCAGCGGGCCCCGATCATCGGTGCGTTCCCGAAGATGTTCATCCCGTTCATCGTGGTCATCCCCGGGATGATCGCTGCGGTGCTCGTCAACGAGCTGGTCGACCTCAAGGGCGGGGCCGACAACGGGGCGGAGTACAACGATTCGATCCTCTACCTGATGCGGGACCTGCTCCCCAACGGCATGCTGGGTGTGGCGATCGCCGGTCTGCTGGCATCGTTCATGGCGGGGATGGCCGCGAACATCTCCGCCTTCAACACCGTGTTCAGCTATGACCTGTGGCAGCAGTATGTCAAGAAGGACGAGCCCGACGAG
>JAKDNC010000008.1 GCA_030452025.1 Nocardioides sp.
ATGCTCGCCGGCGTCGGGGAGACCTTCGGCCCGGTCGTGGCGCTGCACCGCTACTCGAGCGAGGACGAGGCGCTCGCACTGGCCAACGACACCGACTACGGGCTCAACGCCAGCGTCTGGGGCGGGGACATCGACCACGCGATTTCGGTGGGTCGACGTATCCAGTCGGGGAACGTCAACATCAACGACATCCTCGCCGTCGCCTACGCCTCCAAGGGCACACCGTCGGGTGGGGTCAAGCAGTCCGGCGTCGGGGCGCGACACGGCGACCAGGGCCTGTTGAAGTACACCGACTGCCAAAACGTCGGCATCCTGCGCAAGCAGGTGATGTCACCGCCCGACGACCTGCCGTTCGAGAAGAATGTCGAGCAGCAGATCAAGGGACTCGCGATCATGCGGAAGCTCGGCCTGCGCTGACCGTGATCGGTCCGTGACTGCCCCGGGCCCTGCTCGTACGGGCGCAATTGCGGCCGTTTGACATCGATCTTCTCGATTCTCATGTCATTCGGCCGCAATTGCGCGACTTCGAGCACCCACTGCATTCCGGCGTCACCGATAGTCTCGCCGCCATGAACAGCGCACTGGAAGCACTTGTGGGCAAGGGCCTCGTGGCTCCCGACTGGGCGGAGGTGCTCGAGCCGGTGGACGACCAGATCGCGGTGATGGGCGGCTTCCTGCGCGAGGAGCTCGCGGCCGGCCATGGCTACCTTCCGCACGGCGACCACGTCCTTCGTGCCTTCCAGCGTCCGTTGGGCGGCGTACGCGTGCTCATCGTCGGGCAGGATCCCTATCCGACGCCCGGCCACCCGATCGGGCTGAGCTTCGCGGTGGCGCCCGACGTACGCCCGATCCCGCGCAGCCTGAGCAACATCTACCAGGAGATGTCCAACGACCTCGGGCTTCTGAAGGCCGACCACGGTGACCTTACCGCCTGGGCGGACCAGGGCGTGATGCTGCTCAACAGGGTGCTCACGGTGCGGCCGGGCGAGCCGGCCTCCCACCGCGGCCGCGGCTGGGAGCAGATCACCCAGTGTGCGATCGCGGCGCTGGGACGACGTGGGGGTCCGCTGGCCCCCATCCTTTGGGGCCGCGACGCCCAGACGCTCAAACCGACGCTCGGGAGCGTGCCCTGGGTGGAGTCCGCGCACCCATCGCCGCTCTCGGCCAGGCGGGGGTTCTTCGGTTCACGGCCCTTCAGCCGGGTGAACCGGCTGCTCGAGGAGCAGGGCGGCGGCCCGGTGGACTGGTCGCTCGGCTGAGGGATGCGCGTTCGAGTCGGGTCAACGGGACGGGCGGGAGAGCCGGTCCAGGAAGGCCACCAGCAGCGCCTCTCGCATCTCGGGCGCGGCCACGTCGAGCATCGCGTTGACCTCGGCCATCCGCTCCGGCAACGCCAGTGACCCGTCGTCCGAGGCACCGACCAGTCCCGAGGCGGCGAGCAGCCCGTCGAAGTCCTCATCGGTCAGTGCGGTGGGGTCGAGCGCCTCGATGAAGCCAACGACCTCAGCGTCGACCTGCACCGGTCCGGCCGCCACCGCCGTGTCGACTGCATCGCGCAGCGCAGCCAGGAAGTCGTCCACGTGTGCCAGCGTGGCCGCGCTGACCGACAGATGGATGGTTGCGGGCGAGTCGCCGAAGGCCATCTGGGGCTGGACATACCATCCCGCCTCCGCCATCTCGTCGCAGATCGTGAACGGGTCACACCCCGATGAGGTGGCCAGCGCGATCAGCGTGGAGTCCGGGGGTACGACGACGCGCAACGCGTCGATCTCGCCGATGCCTGCAACGATCCGGTCGACGGCCTCGAAGACGTCCGCAGTCAGCGAGGCATAGCCTGCATCGCCGATCGTGGCCACCACCGCCCACGCCGCCGCGAGTGGCCCGCCCGACTTGGTGGACTGCATCGTCGAATTGAGCATCGTGTAGCCGGGCCACCCTGCCTCGGCGAAGAACTGTGGCTTGCGCAGCGCCGGCGTGCGGTGCAGGAGGAGTGAGGTGCCCTTGGGTGCGTAGGCGTACTTGTGCAGATCCACCGAGATGCTGGTGACCCCTTCGACCGCGAACGTCCACGGGGGCACCGGCCTCCCGGCACGCGCGGCGTAGGGCAGCACCCATCCACCGATGCAGGCATCGACGTGGCAGCGCACCCCGCGAGACGCAGCAGCAGCGGCCACCGCGGTGACCGGGTCCACCACACCGTGGGCGTACGACGGCGCGCTCACCGCCACCAGCACAGTGTCGTCGTCGATGGCGGCGGCGATCGCCGAGGCATCCGCGCGGAAGTCCGAGCCGACCGGCACGACCACGGGCTCGACGCCGAAGTAGTGCGCTGCCTTGAGGAAGGCCGCGTGGATTGTCGAGGGCAGCACCATCCGGGGCTTCACCACGTCCGGCCGGGAGTCCCGCGCGGTCTGCACCGCCAACAGCACCGACTCCGTGCCGCCCGAGGTCACCGTCCCCACCGCCGTCCCGGGGGCCTCGAGCAGGTTCGCGGCGAACCCGACGAGCTCGTTCTCCATCATCAGGAGTGAGGGGAACGCCGTCGGGTCGAGGCCGTTGGACCCGGCGTACGCCGCGACTGCAGCGCGGCCTACTTCGTCCACGTCGGGCAACCCGGAGTCATACACGTAGGCAAGCGTGCGGCCGCCGTGCACCGGCAGGTCGGCCGCCTGCAGGGCGTGGAGTCGGGCAAGTACGTCGTTCACGTGGCCTCCTTGAGCAGCGGGTCGTGTTCGGGGTCTGCGAGTGAGTAACGGACCAGCCACCACAGGGACATGATCACCAGGGCAGCAGGCAGCAGCGAGAAGCCGAGAACTATCGCGGTCACCGTCGCATCCGACTGGACGACGTCGCCCGTGGTCGAGGACTGGTAGCCGCCGATGGTGAGGATCAGAGCGAAGAGCCCCGGCCCCAGGGCGAGGCCGAGGGTCTCCCCGGCGGTCCAGACGCCGGTGAAGACACCGACCCGGTTCTCGCCGGTACGTCGCGCGTCGGCGGCCGCCGCATCGGGCAGCATCGCCAGTGGGAAGACCTGGGCGCCGGCGTAGCCCACCCCGATCAGGGCGACGGCACCGAAGACGACACCGGCGGGGGCATCCCGTGCGACCACCGACAGGGCCGCACCGGCAGCCAGGACGAGCGAGGAGGCGACGTACCCCTTCTTCTTGCCGATCCGTACACCGATCCTGGCCCACAGCGGGGTGAGCAGCAGCGCTGGGCCGACGAAGCAGACGAACAGCACCGTGGCCGCACCCTTCTCGCCCAGCACGTCTCCGGCGAGGTAGTCGACGCCGGCCAGCATGCAGCCGGTGGCGAGCGCCTGCACCACGAACGTGGTGAGCAGGAGCCGGAAGTCACGGGCCCGGGAGACGATCCGGAGCTGGTCGGCCAGGGTGCCCCCGCTGGCCTGCACGGCGACGTGCGGGGCGCGTGCGGTGCCGAAGTAGGTGCCGAGCACACCGATGGCGATGATCGCGGCCATCGCCAGGCCCATCAGTCGATAGCCGTCCCGCCCGCCGACCGCGTCCCGGATCGCGGGAGCCGATGCCCCGGCGAGCATGATCGTGAACGCCAAGATCGCGACCCGCCACGACATCAGCCGGGTGCGCTCGTCGTAGGAACGGGTCATCTCCGCCGGCATCGCGACGTAGGGGACCTGGAAGAAGGCGTACGCCGTCGCGCAGCCGACGAAGCAGACCAGCACCCACAGCGCGTCGAGTCCCGAAGAGCCGAACGATGGTCCGGCGAAGAGCAGCGCGAACGCCACGGCGAGGGAGAGGCCGCCACGCAGCAGCCAAGGTCGGCGGGGGCCGCGGGGGTCGACGGTGCGGTCGCTGATCCGACCAGCAATGGGGTTGAGGACGACGTCCCAGGCCTTGGGCAGGAAGACGATCATCCCGGCGTAGATCGCAGCGATGCCAAGCGAGTCGGTGAGGAACGGCAGCAGCATCAGGCCGGGGACGGTGCCGAATGCGCCGGTCGCGACAGAGCCGGTGGCGTAACCGAAGCGGCTCCCACGGGTCAGCTGCTCGGACATGTGGGAACCCTACTCATCCGGAGAGTTCCGGGAGTGCGATCGCGGTAGTTCGCTCCAGCAGTGCAACCAGACTCGCGCCGCCACACTCGCGCCGCCACACTCGCGCCGCCCGTCCGGGCCGGGCGGCGTGGGTGCCACAATGCATGACGACGAGCCGTTCACCGGGGGACGGGTCGCGAACCAACGGAGGATTGATGTCGGACGACTCGCCCGTCAGCGGCAACGGCCAGCCCCAACGACCCACGTCGCAGGTCCCGCAAGGACCAGGCGGTGGTCCCGGGAGTCCGCAGACTCCGCCGGCCGCCACGGGCCAGCCTCCGGGTGGCCAGATTCAGGGGGGCCAGCCTCCGGGGGGCCAGCCTCCGGGAGGGCAGCACCAGGCGGCACCACACCAAGTTGCCCCCAGCTGGAACGCCCCCAACCAGACCGGCCAGCACCAGGCGCAGCAGTACCCGCAGCAACCACAGCAGACTCGGGAACCTGGATGGGCGCCCCCGTATCAGCAGCAGTACCAGCAGCAGTTCCAACAAGCGGGGCCGCAGACGAACCCCAACAACCATCTCGTCGGTCAGGGCCACCCCGGCCAGCAGTCGCAGGGGTACGCCGCCCCGGCGAGCGAGCCGACCGCCCCGGCGAGCGAGCCGACCGCCCTGCCCGAGCAGCCGATGACGGCGCAGGACTTCCTGCAGGCCCGTCACCAGAGCGTTGACATCGGTCCGGCGACGTGGGGTTGGCGTGGCGTCCTCCGCAAGATGTCCTTCGGCCTGATCAAACCCAGGATGGGCAAGGCCGAGCGTGAGTACCGCGAGTCCCGTGCCGTCGTGCAGCGCTCCTACTCAGGGCCGCGCACGATCGTGTTCGCCAACCCCAAGGGGGGCGCGGCCAAGACGACCAGCGTGCTGGCCGCCGGCTACACCTTCGGCACCATCCGCGGCGGTGGCGTCGTCGCGTGGGACAACAACGAGACCCGCGGCACCCTCGGCATCCGGGGTGAACGAGCCAATCACCAGAACACCACGCGTGAGCTGCTCGACGACCTCGAGCGGTTTCAGGACGTCTACGAGTCCCGTATCGGCGACCTCGGCGCCTTCGTCCGCAGCCAGGGCGACGCCCACTTCGACGTGCTCGCTTCCGACGAGCGGGCGGATGTCACCGGCACGATCAAGGCCAGCGACTTCGGTGCCGTGCACCGGCTGCTGGAGCGGTTCTACCACCTGATCCTGGTCGACACCGGCAACAACCTGCGCGCCGAGAACTGGCTGGCCGCGGCACAGACCGCCGACCTGATCGTGGTCACCTGCACCGTCCGTGAGGACACCGGCTACTCCGGCCTGTGGATGCTCGACGCTCTCGCCGACGCCGGTCACATGAACCTGAAGGACAAGGTGATCACCGTCCTGGCCGACCCGGACTCCAAGGTCGACGAGCAGCTGGCCAAGGACCTCACCGATGTCTACTCACAGCGCACCCGTGCGGTTTTCCGGATTCCCTACGACGCGGCGCTGGTGTCGGGCTCGGTGATCCAGTATGAGAGGTTCTCCGAGGCCACGAGGTCGGCCTGGCTCAAGGCCTGCGCCGCGATGGCCCGAGCCCTCTGAGACGACCTCAGGGCACGACCCTCAGAACACGGCGTGCAGCTCACGGCGCGAGCGAGCGGGAGCCCCCCGAGCCGTAGCGCCGATTCGGGTGGGCGCCGATGCCGTCGGCGTCCGTGGCCCCGGGCCTGCCCTTCTTCGTGCCCTGCTTCTTCTGACCAGCCTTCTGACCGGCCTTCCTGGCAGTCTTCCGGGCCGGCTGCTGGGTGGACCTCGTCGGCGCCGAGTCGGACCACCTGTCGATCCACGCATCGATGATCTTCCAGGTGGTCTCGCGAGCTGATCGTCCGGTGAGCATGCCGAGGTGCCCTCCTGGAACGACCTCGAAGCGCACTTCTGGGGATCCGGTGAGCAGGGGAACAACCGCCCGGACACAGGCCGCGGGAGCGATCCCGTCGTCGGCACCGCCGAAGACGAGGACCGGCTTGTCGAGGTCCTTGACCTCGATCCGGCGATCGCCGAACTCGAAGTAGCCGTATTTCAGGTCATTGGTCTTGAAAAACCGGTGGTACAGCTGCCCGAACGTCCGGCCGGGGTAGGCGATCATGTTGGCGGTGAAGTCGTCGACCGCCTCGATCTGGGCCAGGAACTCGGTGTCGTCGAGATTGGTCAACTGCACCAGCGGCTTGGTGAACAGCTTCTGGGCCGCGCTGAGCTGAAAGGCCCACCGCACCAGGGGCTTGGGCGCCCCGCCCGCCATCTGGTAGATCCGGGTGACCGGGCCGAGACCGGCGGTTCCGAGGATCGGACGGTCGGCGAAGCTGGCCAACGGGCGCAACGGCGCGATCATCGGCACCTTCGAGACGTCGAACGGTGACCCGAGGAGGGTGGTGGAGGCGACCGGGAGGTCCGGGTTGTCGGCCAAGGCAAGCGTCAGGAAGATCCCACCCAGACTCCATCCGATCACGTGGACGGGGCGACCGCCAGCGTGTGCGGAGGCCTGGCGGATCGCCTCGGGGACGACCTCGTCGATCCAGTGCTCCATCCCGAGGTTGCGGTCCTTGAACGAGACCTCGCCGTACTCCACCACGTAGGTCGGGTGGCCCTCGGTGACGAGGTGCTCGACCAATGAGCAGCCGCGACGCAGGTCGAAGCAGGTCGAGGGGGCCGCCAGCGGGGTGACCAGGAGGACCGGATCGCCATCCTCCTTGGCCCGCCCGGCCGGGCGGTAGTGGTAGACCTGCCGCAGCATGCCTTCGTCGATCAGGGTGCGCGGCATCCGGCGCAGGTCGGCCAGACCGCCGTACAACAGTTTCTGGGCAACATTGCTGGCGGCTGCGACGACCTGATCGGGCTTCGGAATCAGATCCATGTGGCGAAAAGTACCTGACCTCGACATTCGGCGCCGCAGGGACTAGACACTGGACCTATGAAGTGGACTGCAGCTGCCGCGACCGGAGTCGCCGCCGTCGGTGCTCTGGTGGCACACGACCTGACCCAGAAGAAGCACGCCATCCTGCGCAACTATCCCGTGATCGGGCACGCCCGGTACCTCCTGGAGAAGGTCGGTCCGGAGTTGCGGCAGTACATCGTCACCTCCAACGACGAGGAGCGTCCGTTCAGCCGCGACCAGCGCAGCTGGATCTACGCCTCTGCCAAGCTCGAGAACAACTATTTCGGTTTCGGCACCGACAACAACGTCGAGGGGGAGATCGGCTACCCGATCATCAAGCACCGCACCTTCGCGCCGTTCGAGGCGAGCACCGCGCGCCACGCTGGTGAGGAGGTGGCCCTGCCCTGTGCCAAGGTGATCGGGGAGGCACGCAACCGTCGGCACGCCTTCCGTCCGGCCTCGGTGGTGAACATCTCGGGAATGAGCTTCGGCTCCCTGTCCGGAAACGCGATCTCCGCGCTGAACAGGGGAGCGTCGCTGGCCGGCTGCATGCACAACACCGGTGAAGGTGCGCTGTCGCAGCACCACCGGCAGGGCGGCGACATCGTCTTCCAGATCGGTACGTCGTACTTCGGTTGCCGGGACCTCGAGGGCAACTTCAACCTCGACAAGCTCAAGGAGATCGTTGCCTCCGCCCCGGTGAAGATGATCGAGATCAAGCTTTCTCAGGGGGCCAAGCCCGGCCTGGGAGGGATGCTTCCGGGAGCCAAGGTGACCTCCGAGATCGCCGAGATCCGCAACATCAAGGAGGGCGAGGACTGCGCCAGTCCCTCACGACACAGCGAGTTCCACGACATCGACTCGATGCTGGACTTCGTCGAGATGGTGGCCGACGCCACCGGACTGCCCGTCGGCATCAAGTCGGCTGTGGGAGACTTGGACTTCTGGGACGAGCTGGCGGCGACGATGGTCTCCGACCGGAGCCGCGGCGTCGACTTCATCAACATTGACGGCGGCGAGGGTGGCACCGGTGCGGCGCCGATGATCTTCGCCGACTCGGTGTCCTATCCCTTCCGGATCGGGTTCAGCGAGGTGTACAAGCGGTTTGCCGAGGCCGGACTGGCCGACGACATCACCTTCATCGGGGCGGGCAAGCTGGGGGCACCGGAGAATGCTCTGGTCGCTTTCGCGTTGGGAGTCGACATGGTCAACGTCGGTCGCGAAGGGATGCTGGCGATCGGGTGCATCCAGGCGCAGCGGTGCCACACCGACACGTGCCCCACGGGCGTCGCCACCCAGGATCCCCGGTTGGCGCGGGGCCTCGACCCTGCCTCGAAGTCAGTGCGTTGCTACAACTACATCAAGTCGCTGCGTCGCGACCTGCTCAAGGTCTCCGAGGCGATCGGGGTGTGTCACCCCGCGCTGATCGGGGTCGGGGACATCGACCTGGTCACCGGCACCCGGTCGATGATCGGGCTGGGGGAGCAGTATGGGTACCACGAGGACTGGGACCACCTGTCCCAGCGGCACTCCGAGGAGATCACCAGGATCATGGTCGGCAGCCTGCCGGAAAACGAACACTCCCCCCACGTCTGAGGAGATGTGAAGCCTGGTCGGTCAGGACAGCCTGGCCGGCCGCACCGGCTTCGTGTGGTTGGGCCTGAGTTGAGTGAGGCTCTCGAGGAATTTGTTGGCCCACTTCGCGACGTCGTTGTCGATGACGGTCTTGCGCATCGCCTTCATCCGGCGGGAGCGCTCCTTGTCGTCGGACTGCGCGGCCTCGAGGATCGTGGCCTTCATCCCGTTGATGTCGTAGGGATTGATCAGCCAGGCCTGGCGCATCTCATTGGCGGCGCCGGCGAACTCCGAGAGGACCAGGGCGCCGTCGTTGTCGAAGCGGCAGGCGACGTACTCCTTGGCGACGAGGTTCATCCCGTCCCGGAACGGGGTGACGACCATGATGTCGGCGGCGCGGTAGAGCGCAGCCATCTCATGGCGCGGGAAGGATGAGTGCATGTAGGAGATGACCGGCTTGCCGATCCTGCCGAGGTCGCCGTTGATCCGGCCGACGAGGCGGTCGATGTCATCACGCAGGACGCGGTACTGCTCCACGCGTTCCCGGCTGGGAGTTGCGACCTGGACGAAGACGCTGTCGTTGACGTCGAAGTGGCCGTCCTTGACCAGCTCGGAGTAGGCGCGCAGTCGCGGGTAGATGCCCTTGGTGTAGTCGAGCCGGTCGATTCCGAGCAGCACCCGTTTGGGGTTGCCCAGTGCTGCCCGGATCTGGGTGGCCCGCTCGGCGACCGACTGGGAGCGGGCCAGCTCCTCGAAGCCGTTGGTGTCGATCGAGATCGGAAACGCCGTCGCCTGAACGGTGCGCCCGTCGGGCAGATAGACGGTGTCGCGATGGGTCTTGTGGCCGACCCGCTGGCGGACCAGCCGGACGAAGTTCTGCGCGGCGCCGTTGAGCTGGAAGCCGACGAGGTCGGCGCCAAGGAGACCCTCGAGGATCTGTCGCCGCCACGGCAGCTGCTGGAACAGCTCGCCGGGCGGAAACGGGATGTGCAGGAAGAACCCGATTCGCAGGTCCGGGCGCAGGTCGCGGAGCATCTGTGGGACCAGCTGCAGCTGGTAGTCCTGGATCCACACGGTGGCGCCCTCCGAGGCGACCTCGGCGGCCCGGTTGGCAAAGCGTCGGTTGACCGTGACGTAGGAGTCCCACCACTCGCGGTGGAACTCGGGCTTGGCGACGACGTCGTGGTAGAGCGGCCACAGGGTCCCGTTGGAGAATCCCTCGTAGAACTCCCGGACCTCTTGTTCGGACATCGCGATCGGGACCAGCGAGAGGCCGTCGTCGACGAACGGATCGGCCTCCTCGCCGGCGGTGCCGGGCCAGCCGACCCAGGCACCCTGGTTGCTGCGCATCACGGGTTCGAGGGCGGTGACCAGACCGCCCGGGGACTTGCGCCAGCCGAGGGTTCCGTCGGGGAGCTTCACCCGGTCGACGGGCAGGCGGTTGGCGACGATCACGAGGTCTGCTGAGCCTGGTGTGGTCACGCCCCAAACCCTAGACGACTGATTCCAGTCGGGCTCAGTCCGTGGTGGGCATGACCAGGTCGGTGATCACGTCGAGCGGTTTGTCACGGCGTCGCTCTGACCGTTCGCGGGTCTCCTTGGGCCCCTTCAGCGCCCACGTCTCCAGACGTGAGTAGCCCTTGACCGTCCCGGTTCGGGCGCGGCGTACCCGGAACTCCACCTCCCCGTCATGGACCCGGTCGCGCAGCAGGTCGGCGAGCTCCCGGCTCATCAGGATCTTGCCGGGTCTGGCCAGGGAGGTGAGCCGTGAGGCGATGTTGACGACCTCGCCGAAGACGTCGCCGAGCCGCCGCAGCACATTGCCGTGGGCCATGCCCACGCGCACCTGCGGGAAGTCCTCGTCCTCTTGGTCGGCGCGGGAGAGGACCAGTGCGATCCGCGCGGCATCCACCGGGTCGTCGACCACGAACAGGACCTCGTCCCCGATGGCCTTGATGATCCGGCCGTGGTGCTCGGCGATCACCGCGTTCACGACCGACTCGAAACGCTCGATCATCGCGGCCAGCTCGTCGGCCGAGAGACTACGGGTCCGGCGGGTGAATCCGACGATGTCGGCGAACCCGACGGTCATGGGTACGGCGTCCGCGGCGCCGGTCGCGTGGAGCAACAGGCGCCCCGCAGCGCTGGCCAGGTGGCGCCGCCAGATGTAGTTCTGCAGTCGCTCGATCGCCGGAAGGGTCTCCTCGATCAGTCGGGCGGCGGTGTCGAGGTCCGTGGTCTCCTCGGACAAGACATGAGCGGCAACCTCGGCGATCTCCCACTCGGCGAGGCGGGCGAAGCTGCGCCCCATGCTGCGGGCCAGCGAGGACTCGGTCTCGGACTGGATCAGACCGCTGTCGACCAGGCCGCGCAGGGTCCGCAGTGCCTCGACGTCCTCGGGTGTGAAGAGCTCGTCCTCATCGTCCTGGGGCGGTGGGAAACCCAGCGCCGCCCACAACTCGTGGGCATGGTCGAGGGAGATGCCTGCCAGTTGAGTCACCTGGGGCCGGGTGAGGGAGGGGACCGCGCCGAGGAGACTCGCCTCGAGGGTCCCGAACAGTTCCGGGTCGAGGCGAAAATCCGTCGGTGTGGGAGAGGGCTCCGCGGGGTCCCGTTGGAGTAGTTCGTCGGGAGTTGCGGCGTTCATCGGTCCGGACCGCTCATGAGGCGGACCGCTCATGAGGCGGGGGCCTCGCCCAGGCGCTCACGTGTGGTCTGCCGGAGCGCGTTCTCGAAGGTGGGCACCTCGCTGATCAGTTTTTCGACCGACTGCCTGGTGAAGTGCAGCACCTTGAGCGGGGTCACGGAGACGACCCCGGCGCTGCGCAGTCGGTGAGAGACGATCGCGGACTCGCCGACCGTGTCGCCCGGTCCGAGTCGGGCGATCTCCTCGCCCTTGCGCCGCACGGACACCTCGCCGTCGAGGATCAGGTAGGCCTTGTCGGCGGGTGTCTTGTCCCAGATCAGCGACCAGCTCGCCGGGATGTTGACGGCGGTTCCGTTCTCGAGGATCGCGTTGGTCTCGGCGTCGGTCAGGTTGGCGAAGCGGTCGAGGGCGGCAAGGCGCTGTCGCTGCGATGAGTTGTGCACGGATGGATCCTCTCCAGGCGTCGGCGCCATGGGCGCCGGGCTCCCGTCCCGGCTCGATCCTCGCGGTCCGGCCCCCGCATGTCCAGTGGATCCATGAGATTGACCGGACTCGCCGCACGCCGAATGACATCCATGTGATTAGGCGTCTACGATGGGCGCCAGTCAATGAGCAGGATGAAGGGGTCGAAGCGAATGGACGCGGCAGAGTCGCTCAACCAGGAGCAACACGCTGACGGGCAGAGTCTGTCCGAGCGCGACAACGAGATCCTCGAGTTCGAGCGTCAGTGGTGGAAGTACGCCGGGGCCAAGGAGCAGGCGGTCCGCGAGAAGTTCGACATGTCGTCGACTCGCTACTACCAGGTCCTCAACGCCCTGATCGACAAGCCGGAGGCACTCGCCTCCGACCCGCTGCTCGTCCGTCGCCTGCGCCGCCTGCGTGCCGCGCGCCAACGACAGCGCTCCGCACGTCGCCTTGGCTTCGAGGTCTGAACCGGTGGCCCGGACGGATCGCAGGACGAGTCGCTCGCGCCGGCCGGCCCGGGACGAGTCGGGTGTCGCCTTCCCCTCGCCGTTGATCATCCTGAGCATCATCGCGGTCGCGATGGCCGGTATCGCCTTCGTGACCACCATGAACAACGGCGACGACGGCGACAAGATGACCACGGTCTCCGACTCCGGCCCCGATGCCGCCGAACAGGAGTCCACGCCTGGGGGCGCGTCCGAGCCACCGACTCCGAAGGCGACCAAGAAACCCACGAAGCCGAAGGCGCCGAAGGTCAACCCCGCCAAGACCTACGTCGAGGTCTACAACAACTCGGGCATCGCCGGTCTGGCCGGCAGCACCGCCAGCAAGGCGTCCGGTGCCGGGTGGAACGTCGTGGCCGCCGACAACTGGTACGGCATGGTGCCGGCGACCACGGTCTACTACCCCGAACGCCTCAAGGCAGCGGCGGACATGCTGGCCAAGGACCTCGGCATCGGTCGGGTCATCCCCGCCGTGGACCCGATGCGCTTTGACCGGCTCACGGTCATCCTGACCTCTGACTACACCGGCTGACCAACGCCCGAGACCCAGCCCGGCCTGCTGTCGGCCCGTTCCGGGTCTGTTCCGGGCTTGGCGGACTCAGGCCCGGGCGTCATCGGTGAGATGACGGAGCAGGTCCAGTACGCCGTCCGGCCCGGGCACCACGACGTCCGCAAGGTGGCGCAGAGCGCCCTGTTCGTCCGAGGAGGAGCACACAGTCAGGGTGGCCAGGCCGTCCCCGGCCAGGTCGCCCACGGCTGTGAATGCCTCGACGTCGCCGAGGTCGTCCCCGGCAAAGAGGAACCCGCCGGCTTCGGTCTCCGAGGCAATGGTCCGCACCGCGTCGCCCTTGTGAGTTGCGGGGGAGCGGATCTCGATCACGTTGCGTCCGGGCTCGACGCCGAGCCCGTTCCGGGCGGCGAGGTCGCCGAGCGGGCCCTCGAGGCGCAACGCCGCGGCCCGTGAGTCATCGAGTCGGCGGGTGTGGACAGCGACCGCGAGTCCCTTCTCCTCGACGTAGGCATCCTCGGCACCGGCATGACGCAGCAGCGCGGGAAGTTCGCGCAGGAAGCTTCCCAGTCCTGCGGGTGGGCGGGGGGAGACGATCCGTCGGTTGGTCGAGGACCAGCGTTCGTTGCCGTACTGCCCGAAGACATGGAGCTCCTTGCCGGCCTCTCCCATCGCGTCCCCGATCTCGTCGAGCGCGCCGAGGGCGAGGGCCTGGCGTGCCGGTCGTCCGGTGATGATCGCGATGGTGCGGACCTGGCGGGACAGATCGACCAGGACGTCGCGTGCGTCGGGATGGATGCGGGCCTGGGTGGGGTCCTCGACTATCGGAGAGAGGGTGCCGTCCATGTCGAGCCCGATGACACTTTCGGCGGCGGCGCGGACGAGGGCGGCATACCGCTGCTCACCGGCGGGGGAGACGAACTCCATGGGGCCAACCCAACCACATCGCAGTGTCGGTCCCCGGTGGGCTCCATGAGGCGCGAAAGTCGGTCCACATCCCGGACACGATGTGCACATCGTGAGACGCCGCGCGTAGGCTGCACAACAGCTCATCGAGAGGGACAGAGGGAACGGCCCTGTGAAGTCCCGGCAACCGCCACGAGCCCCCCTGCACGGCCATCGCGATATCGGCCGGACAGTCGTGGAAACGGTGCTAATTCCGGCCCGCGACGAGATACGGCGCGGGGAAGATGAGAAGGAGGACTCATGAGCGCCGTTGAGAACCACGGATCCACGACCGAGACCAAGATCCGCGAAGACGCCTTCGGGAACGCCACCGGTCTGGCCTGTCGCGAGTGCGGCAACAAGATCGAGCTCGGTCCCCACTACGCCTGTCCGGAGTGTTTCGGTCCGCTGGAGATCGCCTACGACTTCCCGGCCCTCACCCGAGAGGAGATCGAGGCCGGTCCCCGCAACATCTGGCGCTACAAGGCGCTGCTCCCGGTCCCCGACGACATCGAGCAGAGCCCCAACATGGAGCCCGGGTTCACCCGCCTGCTCAGGGCCAACAACCTCGGCACCGCCCTGGGCATCGAGAACCTCTGGGTGAAGGACGACTCCACCAACCCGACCAACTCCTTCAAGGATCGTGTCGTGGCCTGTGCGCTGAGCGCCGCCACCGAGTTCGGCGCCAAGGTCTTCGCCTGTCCCTCGACCGGCAACCTGGCCAACGCCGTCGCGGCGGCCGGGGCCCGGGCAGGGGTCAAGACCGTGGTCTTCATCCCCAGCGACCTCGAGACGCCCAAGCAGGTGAACTCGGCGGTCTACACCGACTCCCTGGTCGCGGTCGACGGGAACTACGACGACGTGAACCGCCTCGCCTCCGAGATCGCCGGTGAGGAGGACGGCTGGGCATTCGTCAACGTCAACGTCCGGCCCTACTACGCCGAAGGCTCCAAGACGCTCGGCTACGAGATTGCCGAGCAGCTCGGCTGGCGCCTGCCCGACCAGATCGTCATCCCGGTGGCGTCCGGGTCGCAGCTGACGAAGGTCGACAAGGCCTTCCAGGAGCTGATCTCGCTCGGCCTCGTGGAAGACAAGGAGTACAGGGTCTTCGGAGCCCAGTCCCAGGGCTGCTCTCCGGTCTCGGTGGCCTACAAGGGCGGCGTGGACGCGATCCGCCCGGTCAAGCCCAACACCATCGCCAAGAGTCTGGCCATCGGCAACCCGGCCGACGGGATCTACGTCCTCGACATCTGCCGCCGCACCGGTGGCGCCGTCGAGGACGTGAGCGACGACCAGGTGCGTGAGGCGATCGTGCTGCTGGCCCGCACCGAGGGGATCTTCACCGAGACCGCCGGTGGCACCACGGTCGGGGTGCTCAAGAAGCTCGTCGAGAGCGGCCAGCTCGACCCGGCCCTCGACACCGTGGTGATCAACACCGGACACGGCCTCAAGACCCTTGACGCGATCGTCGACCGGGTCGGCGCGCGCGCCACCATCGCCCCGTCGTACGACGCGTTCGTCGCCGCCAACATCGTCTGACGTCGAGTCGGCACGAACTGACCGCTGTCGACGTCGAGTCGGCACGAACTGACCCAGGAGCATCGAACAATGAGCGTTTCCGTCCGCATCCCGACCATCTTGCGCACCTACACCGGAGGTGAGTCCGAGGTGAACGCCGAGGGGGCGACGCTCGCCGCGGTCCTCGACGACCTCGAGACCAACTACGAGGGCATCAAGGGGCGCATCCTCGACGACAACGGAAAGTTGCGCCGATTCGTGAACGTGTACGTCGGCAACGAGGATGTCCGCTTCCTGGAGAACCTCGAGACGCCGGCCCCCGCTGGCACCCAGATCTCGATCATTCCCGCCGTCGCCGGCGGCTGACCCCGCTGCCTTCCACAAGGCGATCCAGCGCGGGGTGTTGACCTCTCAGACAGTCTGAGGGTCTGAACACTTTCCACGACCCCTCAACGAGTCGGGAGCGCTCACCCCCGCAGCAGTTCCGCGGCCAGCGTTGCGCTGGCGCGGTAGTCGACCTTGCTGACTGGGGTGCGCGGCACCTTGTCGACGAAGACGACGGTCTTCGGCACCTTGTAGTTGGAGATCAACGCCCGGCAGTGATATCGGACGTCGGACTCGGTGATCGCGGAGCCCTCGCGCCGCTGCACGAGGGCGGTGACCTGCTGGCCCCAGCGTTCGTGCAACGTGCCCACGACCACTGCGTCGAAGACGTCGTCATGGCGCAACAGCACCGCCTCGACCTCCTCGGGGTGCACCTTCTCGCCGCCGGTGTTGATGCAGACCGAGCCACGGCCCAGGACGGTGACCGAGCCGTCCTCCTCGCGGCGAGCCATGTCGCCGGGGACGGCCCATCGCACCCCGTCGATCTCCTTGAACGTGGCCGCCGACTTCACCGGGTCCCGGTAGTAGCCCAGGGGTACCGGACCCGAGCGGCCAAGCAACCCGTCGACTCCGGGAGGGCAGGGTTTGAACGAAGCGTCGAAGACCTCCACCTGGTCGCTGACGTCGAAGCGCGGGGCGCCCGAAGCGCCGGCCGATCCGTCGTCGAGCCGAGCGCCGGTGGCTCCCGACTCCGAGGCGCCGTAGGAGTCGAGGATGAACCGTCCGGGCAGCGCCCGCCGGATCTCTTCGCGCACCCCTTCCGAGAGGGGAGCAGCGCCGTTGGAGACCGCGACCAGCGCCGAGAGATCCCATCGGTCGGGCTCGGCCAGGATCGCCTCGGCAACCGGCCGCCCCATCGCATCGCCCAAGAAGGTCAAGGAGTTCACCGACGCCTTCTCGACCAGATCGAGGATCTTCTGCGCGTCGAAGTTGGGCTCGGTGAACATGCCGACGGATGCCCCAGCCATGTGCGCGTTGCCGAGGATCCATTGGCTCCCACCGTGCATCATCGGGCCGCAAGCAAGCAGCACCAGCGGGCTCTCGTTGCCAGCAGCTTCGGTGGCGAGCTGCTCGACGGTGTCGAACGGCGCCCCGAACCGAGACTGGTTCAGCGCCGCCGGCATCACGTCTGCCTGGCGCCAGACCACTCCCTTGGGGCTGCCGGTCGTGCCGCCGGTGTAGAGCACATAGTGGTCGTCGGGGGAACGTCCCTGCACCAACCGCTCCGGGGAAGCGGCGGCGAGGGCGGCGTCGTACTCCTCGCCGAGCACGAGGACGTGGCGCAACTTGGGCAGGTCGAGCCGGCGCACTGCCTCGACGTACTCCGGGCCGACGATCGTCGCGACACAATCGGCATTGTCGTAGAGGTAGGCCAGCTCGTCGTGGAGGTACTTGTAGTTGATGTTGATCGGGACGGCGCGTGCCTTGAGACAGCCGTAGAACGCATCGACCCACTCGATCCGGTTCGAGGAGTGCACCGCGACGTGGTCTCCGGGCTCTATGCCGATCGAGACGAGGTGGTTGGCGAGCCGGGTCGAACGCTCGTCGATCTCGGCGAAGGTGTAGTCGCGCTCGATCATCCGGACTGCCGACCGGTCCGGGATGACGTCGGCCATGGCCTCGATCAGGTCGGCCAAGGTGATGGGGCGGGGCGGCGTCTGTGCGCGGGTGGCGGAAGTGGTCTCGGTCACGTCCGTACCTTCCCAGAGATCTCGCTGGACCGGGCCGGATTGCCGAGGTCGGGCAACCACGGGGGTACGAGATCTGCTCCCCCTCAGTCTGTGACGTCGAAGATGCCGTGTGCACCACGCTCGGCGTCGACCATCAGGTGCGAGATGAACGGGTAGGGCCCCGCCTCGGGGAACGTGAGCTCCACGAAGCCTCCCTGGGCGGCGGAGAGCGCAAGGCTCTGTGACCCACCGGTGCCGCCGGGGTCGCGCAGCAACCAGGCGCCCTCGGCGTACGTCGTGGCGAACTGGCCCCCGACGACGTGGAAGGAGGTCGCCCGGTTGGGACCCGCGTCGAGGACCCAGACCCGCACCCGTTCGCCGACCCGTGCCCGGAGCGGGCGGTGGTCGTACTGGTCTGCGTACCCGTTGAAGACAACCAGGTCGGGATGCTCGGACTCCAGCTTGTCCAGGTCGACCTCGCCGCCCTCCGCCCCGAGGTAGAGCTCGGACTGCACCAGCACGAACTCGCGATCGACCGGTGGCAGGTCGGGTGGGTCGATGATCACCGCGCCGAAGAGCCCGTTGGCGATGTGGGCCGCCATCGGCATCGACGAGCAGTGGTACATCCAGATGCCGGCCCGGCGTGCGGTGAAGCGGTAGACGAGCCTGTCGCCGGGGGCGATCGTGCGCATCGGCCGGTCGGGTGCCAGCGCGCCGGCATGGAAGTCGATCGAGTGACCCATGCTGGCGTCATTGACCAGGGTGATCACGAAGCGATCACCCACCCGACCGCGCAGGGTCGGCCCCGGTGCCCGACCGTTGAAGGTCCAGAGCTTCTGGGTGACCCCTGCAGCGACCTCGCGCTCCATGTCTCGGACGTGGAAGGTGCGTCGATGCACCTTTCGGCGGGGAGCCGGGGCCAGCTCCGCCGGGTGAGCCCTGAAGGCGGGGCCGGGCTCGGCCTGAGGGTCCACTTCGGCCGACTCGTCCCCGGCCGGGGCGTGATCGTGCTCTCCGGGCTGTGCGGCTCGCTCGGGCGTGCCAGTCGTGTTGACAGTCAGGGTCATCCCCATCCTGCGATGCCCGATCACCGAGCACCATCCGTCGACGCTGCGCCCCACCACTCCGACGTCGAGACGTGCGCTCTCGCCCGGCGAGAGTCGGCTGGTTTCCTGACCGTCGTCGAGGACCAGGTCGTGGACCTCGGTGTCGTCGGTGTTGGACAGCTCGATGACGAGACGGTTCCCCGCCCGCACATCGATGCTCTCTGGGGCGAACCGCATGTCCCTGGCCTCGACCTGCACCACGGTCGTCTCGCCCGTGGCTGCGACACCGGCGGAGAGTGGAGGTGCCACCCCGGGCAGGTCCAGCCCGTCTTCGCCCACGGCGACCCCCGCGGTCGCGGCCAGCGCGACGAGCAGGAGCCCCGTCACCGCTGCACCCAACGGCCGCGGGGGAGCCGGACGGTCCACCTCGCGCGCAGGCGGGGGAGCCCCTCGTCGGACGGTGAGCGAGGCCCGGATGGCGAGCGCCAGCAACGGCAGGATGGTGGCCAGACCGGCCAGCACGAGACCCCAGCACAGCGTTCGTACGGCGGCCGGTGTCGGCAGCACGCACACGAGCAGGCCCGCGTTGACCACGGTGACCCGCACGACAGCCCATCGGTCGAGCATCCGGTTGGCAGCGGCCACGGCGCGGCCCCCGCCGCCGAGCGAGACCGGCAAGAGGTAGGACAGTGCCCCAGAGAGGATCTGGGCCCCGAAGCCGGCGGCGAGGAACGGCGTGAACCAGGTGAACCGGCCCCCGGCCTCGGCCCAGGAGTCGGCAGTCGCGAATCCGATGACCAGCGCTGTGAGGGAGCCCACGAGCCACAGCACTGCCGCGAGCGCTGAGTACGTCGCGAAGGCGGCGGGGCGTCGTCCACGGACCGCCTGTATGAACGGGGGGCTCAGCATGAGCAGGCCACCCAGGTAGGCGGCCAGCCCGAGGGTGGCGACCAGCAGCTGCCCGAGCAGCGCGCCGACCGTGGTCAGCGTGATCCCGAGCAACAGCACCGGCAGCGTCCGTGCGGCCACCGTCTCCGCGCCGGATGCCATCCGGGTGCGCAGCATCGTGGGCCACAGCGTGACGAGCGTGCCGGTCACGGTCAGCCCGATCCAGCCGAGCAGGTTGATCCCGGCGTGGGCCACCAGGAGACGCTGATGCCACGGATCGGCCTGGGTCCGGGCGAGCAGCGCGCCGAGGGCCACTCCGACCGGGAGCAGTGCCGCGGCGGCGACGTAGTAGCGGACCACCACCCTGAAGCGGGCCGTCAGTGCAGCCCGCAGGTAGCGCAAGAGCGTCCACCCGTGCCAGCCCACGGCGACCACGACGGCGGTGGCGCCTCCGACGGTCAACGACCAGTGATCGGCGACCACTCCGAGCAGCACTGCGAGCACGCCGAGGTCCAGCAGCACCAGACGCCGGTTCTGGGCGGGCCGGTCGCCGGCGGTCCGCGCGGTGTGCAAAAGGGTGTCGGTGAAGTGGCGGCTCCACACGAAGACGGCATGCGTGACGGCACCCAGCAGGGTGAGGTGGATCAGCAGCCAGCGTGGTGCAGGCGCGACCGGGTGGGCGACGGCGACCACGATCGTCGCGAGCAGCCAGAAGACCACTGGAAGGTCGCGCATCGGCCAGAATCCACGCGTGGGGGCCGCCGTGGTGGCCGACTTCACTGCTCCTCCTCCCGGTGCGCGGGAAGGGTGAGGAGGCAGGCGCCGGGCTCGGCGAAGGGGGCCAGGTCGCTGTCGGCCGGGTCAGCGCCGTACGCCGCCAGGGCGCCACGGACGATGCCAAGGTGTACGCCGCAGACCACCTCGGGTTCCCTGTGGGCTGCCTCGAGCAGGGGGCACCGGGCGAGGCGGACGGGTGTCGAGGGGTCGGTGCTGGGCTCGGGAGCGAAGCCCAGGTCGTCGAGGAGTCGGAGGACCTGGTTCCGTGCGGGGTCGGGAGAGTCGGGTTTGGCACCGCGGTTGCTGGCCCGCGCGTGGCCCCATTCCCCTCCGGCGGTGGTCCCCGCC
>JAKDNC010000326.1 GCA_030452025.1 Nocardioides sp.
TTCGTTGTGGTGTGATTCAAGTGTGTGACTTCATGTCAACATGAAGTCAAGTGCCGCTGGTCCACCGGTTGGTAGCGTCGCTCACATGCACAGACCCAAGGTGAACACGCTCGCGGTCGACAACAGCCCCGACGAGCTCTACGGCGCCGCGCTGACCCTGGTCCAGGGCGGGAAGTATGCGCTCCTCGCGGCCAGCAACGAACGACACCGACTGATCTTCACCAGCGGCAGGACCGCCCTGTCGTGGGGACAGGTCTACGTCATCGAGATCGACCCGGCTGCCGGGGGTCACACCCACCTGAAGCTCACGTGCGGCGGAGTCGATGACGCGCCCAGGGCAATGCTGGACGGTGTGAAGAACAGCCGGGTCGGCCACAAGTTCATCGCTGCGATGGAGGAAGCGCTGGCCACCGGGGCCGCCCGGCCGGCGCCGGTCGAGTCCTTCGTCACGGTCGACGACCAGGGCACGACCCAGCCCTGGGACGGCCAGGCGATCCCCGAGCGGTACCGCTGAGCTTCAATGTAGTCATGAGGTCACAGCAGCAGTGGAGCGTCGGCCAGGTCGCCGAGAGGTTCGACCTTCCCACCAACGTGTTGCGGCACTGGGAGTCGGTCGGGCTCCTCACTCCTACGCGGGACAGCGCGGGTCGGCGCCGCTACGGACACGACCACGTGGTCCGGATCGCCGTCATCCAACGGAGCAAGAACGCCGGGATGAGCCTGGACCAGATCGCCAACCTGCTCGACGGCGGCAGGAGCGGACGGCATGTGGTCCTGGAGGAGCACATCGCGGACCTCGACCGCCAGATGGCGGAGATGCAGGTGCACCGAGAAATGACCGTCCACGCACTGGATTGCCGCGCCCACGACATCGCCACCTGTCCGCACTTTCGGCACCGGATCGACGACCTCTTGGCAGGCTTCGAGGCATGATCGCGCTGGACCCTCAGAGGTCCTCGCCGTCGGCGCGACGCACGTAGTCCTGTCCCTCGTGGAGCAGCTTGCCCATGTGGGTGGCCATCATCCCGTGCGCGGCCTCGGTGTAGATCCGGTCGTGGATGGACAGGTTCATCGGCGCGCCCACGGCGCGGGCGAAGTCGACCGCCTCGGAGACCTTCAGCCACGGCGCACTCGAGGGCACCAGCAGGATGTCCACGTCGGCTCCGGGCAGGTCGAGCGCGTCGCCGGGGTGGTAGATGCTGCGGCCACCGGCCTGGACGACGTACCCGCTGTTGAAGAAGCGCGGCAGGTCCGGGTGGATGACCGCGTGCTTCTCGTTGACCGCCCGCACCGGCAGCCCCGGGTCGAAGGACTCCCCCGGCGCGACCACGGTGACCCGCTCGGCAACGTCGGGCGCCTCCTCGCGGATCTTCGCCGCGACCGCCTCGATCGTGAAGATCGGGGCGTCGGTGGCACGCAGCCGCTCCGGGTCGTAGTGGTCGGCGTGCTCGTGGGTGATGAGTACGCCGGTCGCCCCGTCAACGGCCTCGGGGTCAGTGAAGACCCCCGGGTCGAGCACCAGGGCGGAGCCGCCGTCCTCGATGCGCACGCAGGCATGTCCGAACTTGGTGATCCTCACGGGTTGCTCCTCGTTGGTCGGTGGTGGCTATCCAGTCACGTGGTGCACGAAGCACCACCGCCAGTCCTCCCCCGGCTCGGCCGACTGCATCACCGGGTGCCTGGTCTCGTGGAAGTGGCGGGTGGCGTGTCGTTCGGTTGATGAGTCGCAGCAGCCGACGTGCCCGCAGGCGATGCACAGCCGCAGGTGCACCCACGTGCTGCCTGCCTCGAGGCAGCCCTCGCACTCGCCCGGTGTGCTGACAGTGACCTCGGGCCAGTCCCGGGTCAGGTCCTCGCAGAGCTCGCCCACTGCACGTGCCTCCTGACGGGTCGCCCGGACCCGGTCGCCATCGGCTGATGCCACCTCGATCATTGTCTCCTCGATGTCCAGCATCGAGAGCACCTCCCGGACCACCTCGTGGGGGACGGATCCGTGGCTGCGCACGTCGAGCACCGCCGCGCGCTCCGCATCGATCATCCGCTTGCGCAGCCGAGCGTAGGACTGGCTGGGCGTCTCGTGGTCGGCGTCGGAGTCGCCCAGCTGCTCCCAGAGGGCGAAGTTGCGTTGGTCGACTCGGGCGCGGATCAGCGCCAGCGCATCGTGGGGATCCTCCGCCTCGTCCTCCTCGACCGCCCGGAAGCCGGCCGCGCTCACCTGCTCGATGAGGGTGGCGCGGGCGAGGGCGTCTTCCGCCGGATCCGGAGACGGTACGTCGAGTCGCCGGGCGAGCCACGGCAGTGAGAACCCCTGCAGGAACAGCGTGCCGGCCACCACGGTGAACGCGATCAGGAACAGGATCTCGCGCTGGTCGGTCTCGACCGGGATCAGGAACGCAGCGGCCAGCGTCACCACGCCGCGCATCCCGGCCCAGCCGAGCACGAACGTGGAGCGCAAGGCGATCGGGTCCCGATCGAGGGGGTTGCGTCCACGCAGCAGGACGTAACGCCCGGGGAACACCCAGACCAAGCGGAGCAGCATCACCGCGAACAGCGCGGAGAGGCAGACCACGGCGATCCGGCCGCCCGAGAGCGGGCTGTCCGAGACATCGGCCAGGATCCACCTTCCCTGCAGGCCGATCAGCAGGAACACCGTGTTCTCCAGGACGAACGCGATCGTGCGCCACGTCGTACGCTCCGAGATCCGCGACTGGGCGGACTGCAGCACCGGCGCATTGTGGCCGAGCAGCAGTCCGGCGACCACCACGGCGAGGACGCCACTGGCTCCGATCTCCTCGGCGGCCAGGTAGGCCGCGAACGGCGTGACGACCGAGACACCGGTGTCGAGCAGTGGGTCGGTGATCAGGTGCCGCACCTTGGCGACGAGGAAGTAGGTGACCAGACCGACCACCACGCCGCCACCCGCCGCGACCACGAAGTCCAGGCCGATCTCGAGGATGGCCACCGAGCCGGACAGGGCGGCGATGGCCGTGCGCAGCGTCACCAGCGCGGTGGCGTCGTTGAGCAGCGACTCGCCCTCGAGGATCGTGACCACTCGTCGGGGAAGGCCGATCCGCCGCGCGACAGCCGTCGCCGAGACCGCATCGGGCGGCGCCACCACGGCCCCGATCGCGATCGCCGCAGCCCACGTGACCCCGGGCAGCAATAGGTGCACGACGACCGCGACGCCGGCCGTGGTGAACAGGATCAGCCCGATCGAGAGCAGCAGGATCGAGCGCCGGTTGGCGTTGAAGTCCACCAGGGACGTCTGGAGGGCGGCGCTGTAGAGCAGCGGCGGCAACAAACCGAGCAGCACGACCTCGTGGTGCAGGTGGACCTCGGGGACGAACGGCAGGTAGCTGGCCGCGATCCCCGCTGCGATCAGCACCATCGGTGCGGGCAGGTCGAAGCGCTGGGCGACACCGGTCAGGGCCAGGACGGCCACGGCGAGCGCGATCAGCGAGAGGGCGGTCTCCACGAGCGCAATTGTCCACCCTCAACAGCCCGTGGCCTCACGACGACGGCTGCGCCACCCACTTCATCGGGTCGCCCCAGCCGATCCCGGTCACGCCGTGGCTGTCGAGGGCCAGCGCGACGAGGGTCCGGCGGTGGGCCGCGAAGGTCAGCACGTGGGCGATCATCCCGCCATAGGTGAAGACCTCCGGCTGCTCGCAGATCGCGTCGACGAATGTGTCGTCGAGTCGCCCGTCCTCGACCACCTCACGCACGTGACCGAGGTAGGTCGGCCCCTCGGTCGACATCCGCTGTCGCATCGAGGACAGCGACTCGTGCTCCTCGACCGACCAGTCATAGGGACGGCTGGCCATCGCCGCATTCCACATCCCCATCTGGCCGATCAACCTCGAGAGCAGCGACCGGATGGTCTGCCGATCCTCGTCGACGTCGAGCTTGATCACCTGGTCGAGCTGTTCGCCCGAGAGGAGCTCGGCGAGCCGGACCATCTCCCCGGTCAACCAGATGTGGTGTTCAACCATGCGGGTCAGCAGGTCCATGGGACTCACCTTGTCTCGGGCCGGGAGACGCAGGCTCGCCGGCGGGTGGAAGTGGACGCCGCTGGGCGCGGCGATCTGGATGTGCCCGGGATGCCTGCGCCACGCAGCGGGTGCCGCGCCGTAGGCCCTGGTGAACGCACGAGTGAACGCCGCGTGCGAGCCGTAGCCCGCCTCCACTGCGATGTCGATCAGCGACGCGGTGGTGCTGATCATGCGGTACGCCGCCCGCTCCAGCAGGATCCGTCGGCGGAAGGTCCGCGGGGGCTCACCGGCCACGGACCTGATCATCCGGTCGAAGTGGAACCGCGAGAAGCACATCCGGGCTGCGAGCTCCTCGCCCGTCGCCTCGTGGTCGTCGAGCGCCTCGGTGAGGGGGTCGACGAAGTCCACGAAGGTGTCGGTGGCGACGGTCATGACACTCATCCTGCACCCGTTGGACAGGGTCGACTTGATCTTTCTTGCCCAGGATTTGTGGTCGAGTTGCAGCCAAGATTGACAGGCGTCTAGGAACAATGACGAGTTGCCGTCGATGTATGACGCGGTCGTCAAAGTACGACGCGGTCGTGTCTGAACTTCTGCGGTCACGGGAGCGCGTCGCACATGTCCGTCCAAGTCTGGCCTGAATGGGGTCCGACACGTCGTTGAACGTCACCACGCTCGACGGCCGGTTCGTGAAGATCATTTCCCGTTTCTGCGGCTATTCCGCGGGAAAAGAAG
>JAKDNC010000327.1 GCA_030452025.1 Nocardioides sp.
ACGGATCCGGCAATTCGTCGCGGCTACCTTCGGCCTGCTGCCGGCGTTCCTCTCGTACGGCGGCTGGGCCGGCGACGGCGCCGGGGGGCCACCAACGCCTGCGATCACGATCTCAGCGGCTCTGCTCGGCATCGGCGTCCACCTGATGTGGTCCCTGCCGGGCCTGGTCAACGACAACGTGGACGACTCGAGGTCCCTGCCGTTGCGTATCGCGTTGAAGACCGGCGCCCCGCGCCTGCTGGTGATCAGCGTTCTGTTCACGGTCCTGGCCGCCACAGCCGTCCTGATTTCGGCCCTGACCGTCGGCCTCGTCCAGTGAACGATAGGCTGTGATCCGCAGGCTGCGGTCCGGTCAGACACGGTCCGCCGACGACACCGAAGGCCAACTCATGCTGCTTCGCACCCGGACCGCCCGCGCCGCCGCTGCGGCCGCGCTCGTTATCGCCGTCCCCACCCTCGCGGGCTGCGGGATGAATTTCGCCACCGACAAGGTCTACACGCCGGCACCCGGCGCCAACGACCGTGACAACCGCGTCGACGTGCTCAACGCGATGATCGTCGCGTCCGAGGACGGGGAGGGCACCTTGACCGTCACGGTGTCCAACAACGAGTTCGTGGGTGGCGTGGACAGGGCCGACGTCTCCGACGAGCTGACCGGCGTGAGCGGTGACATCACCGCCAGCGCGTTCAAGGCCGTGAAGATCCCCACCGCCGGCCACGTGAAGTTCGACAACACGAGCCCGACGCCCACGAGCCGCGCCAAGATCGACCAGCCGGGCATCAAGGTCACCGGCGACTTCGCGGTGGGCGACTTCGTCAACGTCGAGTTCGACTTCCGCAACTCCGACCCGGTTACGCTCCAGGTTCCCGTGCTCCCGAACTCCGGCCCCTTGGCCGGCGAGGACGGCGACGAGCTTCGTCCGACGCTCCAGGACCGCATCAGTGAGTCGCACGGAGAGTCCACCGGCGAGGGCGGCGCCACCGAGGCGATCAGCTGATGGCCCACACGCTGATCCTGCTCCGGCACGGGCAGAGCGAGTGGAACGCGAAGAACCTGTTCACCGGGTGGGTCGACGTGCCGCTCACCGACAAGGGGCGCGGCGAAGCCGTCCGCGGCGGTGAGCAGCTGAGGGCCGCCGACCTGCAACCCGACGTCGTACACACTTCGCTCCAGCGCCGGGCGATCAACACCGCTGCGCTGGCGCTCGACGCCGCCGACCGCCACTGGATCCCGGTCCGTCGCAGTTGGCGCCTCAACGAGCGCCACTACGGCGCACTCCAGGGCAAGGACAAGAAGCAGACGCTCGAGGAGTACGGCGAGGAGCAGTTCATGACTTGGCGCCGTTCCTTCGACACGCCCCCACCCCCGCTGGCCGATGACGACGAGTTCTCCCAGGCGGGTGACCCGCGGTATGCCGACCTCGGCGAGGAGATGCCGCGCACCGAGTGCCTCAAGGACGTCATCGAGCGGCTGCTCCCCTACTGGGAGTCCGACATCGTGGCCGACCTGCGCGCCGACAAGACCGTGCTCATCGCCGCCCACGGCAACAGCCTGCGCGCGATCGTGAAGCACCTCGACCAGATCAGCGACGAGGACATCGCTGGCCTCAACATCCCCACGGGGATGCCGCTGGTCTACCGCCTCGACGACGACTTGCAGCCCACGGTCCGTGGTGGGGAGTACCTCGATCCCGAGGCTGCCTCCGCAGCGGCTGCCGCGGTCGCCAACCAGGGCCGCTGAGCCTCGACCCAACGGTCGACGCCCTCACGAGCGTCAACAAGAGGGTCCGCCCGCAGGACACCTGGGACGGTGGCGCACAGCAATTGAGCGGCCGGTGAGTCGCGGCTGAGCCGATCCCGCGCTCCGGCAGCGCGAGTCCAGGCGCCGGGCGCCGCGGTCCCTGTTTGGCCTGGTCACCTCACCGGGATAGATTGCAGTCTCTCCGGGGATTGGAACAGGGGACGGATGGGAGATCCGTGCCCAGCGCACTGTGTAGCCGCACCAACGACTTCGCCGACGCCCTGCGTCAGGCGGTCGAGAGCAGCGGCCTCTGCCTCGAAGCCATCCAGCAACGGCTCGCAGAGCGTGACGTCGAGATCAGCGTCGCCACTCTGAGTTACTGGCAGAGCGGCAACCGTGTCCCGGGCCGCAAGCGCTCCCAGATGGTGGTCGCCCACCTCGAGAGCGTCCTGGATCTCGAACCCCGCAGCCTGAGGGTGCTGGTGCCGCCGCCAAGGCCCCGTGGCCGGGCCTCCGAGCAGCCGTTCGCACTCACTCCGCGTTTCGCCGAACAGGACGCCGTGCGACGGATCGCCGAACGCGTGCAGACGCGCCACGGCGGCCAGCAGCTGACCCGGATCAGCCAGCACGACACCGTCAGGGTCGATGAGAACCATCGGATCGCCTCGGTCCGGATTCGGATGGTCTCGCGCGCCGACGCCGACGGCCTCACCGGGATCGGGGTCACCCAGTTCTTCGAGGACGCCACCGCCGGGTCGCCGGCCCTCACCGTGCATTCGGGTGCTGCGGTGATCAGCCGGCACAGCGACCCCGACCACCGGGTGCTCGGCACTGAGCTCGAGTTCGCCCACCCGCTCAACCGTGGCGACACGATCATCCTCGACTACGAGATAACCTCCGAAGGCGGTCCCGGGCCACTCGACAGTGCCTACGACTCGAGCTGTTCACGGACCGTCCGGGAGTACGTCGTCGAGGTGCAGTTCCCGCACGACGACCCGCCTCTGTGGGCCGAGGCCTACCAGCGGCCAAACGACCCCGAACAGCCGCCCTCCCACCGCCGGATCCCCATCGATTCGCTGTCCCACTGCCACCAGGTGGTGCTCGACTTCACGCCCGGCACCGCCGGAATCACCTGGAGCTACTGACCGGTCAAAAGTTAAAACGGCTGATCACTTGCCCTCTCCGGGGACACCCGCGCAGGGTCGACCCAGGTGCCGATCCCGGCACCATCTCGGGAAAGAGAGTGCAATGAATCAATCCCCCCTGTTGCGTCGCCGCAAGACCCTCGTGGCCACTGCAACCATCGCGATGATGTGCCTCGCTCCGACCGCGCAGGCCCTCACCGGAGACGCACCCGCTGCCAAGGGTGGCTCGGCGTCCGACCCCGGCTCCACGGCCCGGAAGACGACGGTCAAGGAGCAGAAGAGCCTGGTCGCAACCGCCCGCGCCAACCAGGCAGCCATGGCCAAGAAGGTCGGCCTCCCGGCCGCCGAAGGCCTCCGCGCGACCGACGTGGTCGCCGACAAGAACGGCGCCCACCACATCCGCTACGACCGCACCTACCAGGGCCTGCGGGTCATCGGCGGCGACATCCTCGTCCATGCCGAGAAGGGTGGCTCGGTCACCAGCGTGCAGCGTGCGTCGGCCGGGAAGGTGAAGCCGGCCACAACCAAGCCCTCGCTCAGCAAGGCCAAGGCCCTGAAGGCGGCGACCAAGGTGGCGCCGTACAAGGTGACCTCGAAGAAGTCCGAGCTGGTCGTCTTCGCACGTGACGGCAAGGACGTGCTCGCCTACGACAACGTCGTCGAGGGCGTCCGCAAGGACCAGACCCCCAGCCGGCTGCACGTCATCGTCGATGCCGCCACCGGCAAGACCCTCACCCAGTACGACGAGATCCACAGCGGCACCGGACACTCGATCTTCTCCGGTGACGTGGAGGTCGGCAGCCGCAAGGGCGGCGACGGCTTCGAGCTCGTCGACCCCGACCGTGGCGACGGCGAGACCATCGACCTGGCCAACGCCCAGTCGCGCGGCAAGATCATGACCAACTCCACCGACGAGTGGGGCGACGGCACCATGGCCGACCCGCACAGCGCGGGCGTCGATGCGGCGTACGGCGCGGCGGAGACCTGGGACTACTATCTCGAGGCCCACGACCGCACCGGCATCTTCGACGACGGCGTCGGGGTCCCCTCACGGGTCCACTACGGCAACGAATACGTCAATGCCTTCTGGGACGGCCAGCAGATGACCTACGGCGACGGGGTCGGCAACGAGAACCCGCTCACCGAGCTGGACGTGGCCGCCCACGAGATGAGCCACGGCGTCACCGAGGCGACCGCCGGGCTGGTCTACACCGGCGACGCTGGGGGCCTCAACGAGGCGACCAGCGACATCTTCGGCACCGCCGTGGAGTTCCATGCGGAGAACCCCGAGGACGTGGGCGACTACATGATGGGCGAGGAGATCGACATCAACGGTGACGGCACTCCCCTGCGCTACATGGACGAGCCCTCCAAGGATGGTGCCAGCTACGACTGCTGGGACTCCTCGATCAGCAACGACGACCCGCACTACACCTCGGGTCCCGGCAACCACTTCTTCTACCTCGCCTCCGAGGGATCGGGCGCGAAGACGATCAACGGTGTCGACTACGACAGCCCGACCTGTGACGGGTCGGACGTCGAGGGCATCGGTCGCGAAAAGGCTGCCCAGGTCTGGTTCCGCGCACTGTCGACCTACATGACCTCGACCACCACCTACCCCGAGGCACGTGACGCCACGGTCAACGCGGCGATCGACATCTACGGCGGCGACAGCGCCGAGTGCGCCGGCATCGAGGCTGCCTGGAACGGCATCGCCGTTCCAGAGAACGGCGTGACCTGCGCGAATGGCGGACTGAGCACCAGCAGCATCCGCTGACCCCACTCTTCCCACTGAGGGAAGCCTCCAGAAGGGCGA
>JAKDNC010000328.1 GCA_030452025.1 Nocardioides sp.
CGAAATCCTTCGCCGGGACCGCACGTATCGGCGCCGGGAGCTTCGCCGCCGGGAAGTGCTTGAGATTCTCGGTGACGATGACCTCGGAATTGCTCATCACTGCGGCAGCTACGACGTGTTCGTCATCGAGGTCCGGTAGGCCGTAGGTACCCTCCAGAGGTTCCCAGTCGGTGACGAGTGCACCGTCGAACGCTTGCGACATCTGAGCGATCAGCCTCTGCGCGGCCCTCTCAGCTTCACCTTCAGGTGCTCCTCGCTCGATCAGCTTCTTCGCCTCGTGGTAGATCAGCTCATCGAGGATCGCCGTGCTCCACATCGGGCGGTAACTGCCCTCCGCGGCCAACGACAGCAGGAAGTCCCGCTGCAGGCTGGGCCACAGCACATTGGTATCGAGGATGGCGGCAAACATGCGGCCAGCTTGTGTCGGCTCGTTCAGCGAGCCCGGCGCTTCGCGGCCACGGCCCTGCGTGCCTCCCGGAGCTCAGTCAGCGTCTGCTCGATATCGGTTGTCTCGTCGACGTCGACCGACAGCGCGTCGATCGCCGCATACTGCTCCTGACGGCGCTTGTCGCGGTAGTCCAGGACGTCCATCAACGCTAGTCGTCGGTGCGAGCCGGCGCGCGTGTACGGCAACTTGCCCCCGTCGAGCGCCTTGATCAGCGTCGGTCGGCTCATACCCAACAGATCTGCGGCCTGCTGGGTGGTCAGCGACTGCGAAGTCGGCGAGATCGTGACGGACAGACCTTGCTGCATCGCTTCCACGGCGCGGCGCAGCACCTGATAGATCTCCTCGGGCAGCTCGACGGGGTCCTCCTCGACGGATCCGACGAGGTAGTAACGCGGGGCGGGGTCGAGTGCTTCGTCAGCAGTGAGCATGTCGTAGACACGGCCGAGTTGCTGTGTATCGCTCGTACCGTAGGTGGACGATGTGAGCGCTTCGGCTGCGGACATGAGTGGACTCCTTTACTGCATGAACCGCAAGAGGTTGCGGATGCTTCGTTTTAGTGTAGTCCACGCGTTGAGGCGGCATGAAGACTGGGCGGTCCGGCTCGGGCGGTGACCCGGTTGGACAGGGCGGACGACGACGCCCCGGCCGAGGAGAGCGGCGAGGAGGATCTGCTGCGCAGGTTCCTGGCCCAGCAGCCGCTCAATTGGTTGGTGGACGAACTGCTGGAGTCCGCGGGACGGGACCCGCTGCTCCGCGCGCGGCTCCTGGTCGCTGCGGGAGCGCCCGCGGAGAGCGCCTTCAACGAGACGTTGATGCAGCAGGCTCTGGTCAACGCCTTCTCGATCGAGGGCCTCGTCGGCTACCGGGAGGCGGGTGACTACTTCTGGGGCATCGGGCAGGTGCTCGAGGATGTGGACCAGCTCGTCGACGAGGGTTTCGGTGCCTCTGCTGCCCGCCTTGCCCTGTTCGCCCTCGATCTGGTCGAGGAGTTCGGATCGTTTCGAGGGGAACCGATTCATCGTGACGTCCCTGCGGGAGCAGGTCGCCGAGGTCATCGGCGGTGCCGATGCGCTCGTGGAGGTGCTGCGCCAGGATGCCCAGAGCGGATTCGACTACCTGCGGATCGCGCAGGTGCTGTACCGCGAGGGGCGCGCCGAGGAGGCGCTGGACTGGATCGGTCGCGGACTGGAGGCCGACGACTCCGATGACCACGATCCGAGGCTGCGAGAACTCGCGGCGAGCATCCATCGCGACGCCGGACGCATAGAGACCGCGGGACAGCTGCTGTGGCAGAACTTCGAGCAGCGGCCGGGCGTCGTCGCGTACCGCGAGCTCAAAAGCGGCACCGGTGCGGACTTCTCCCGGTGGCGGGAGCACGCCATCACCGTGCTCAAGGACCTGTCCACCGGGGAGTACGGCCGCAGGCAGGACTGGTCCGACGTCGTCTCCGTCCTGCTGTGGGAGGGCGAGACCGATGCCGCCTGGGAGGCGGCCATCGGGGGCGGCTGCAGGCAGGAGCTGTGGCTGACGGTGGCGCGTGAGCGCGCGCAGAGCCACCCCGCCGACGCCCTACCGATACTGCTCCGCGAAGCAGATCGCAGTCTCGAGGGAGGCGATCGCACCGCGTACCGCCATGTCGCAGGGATCCTCCGCGAAGCACGCCGTCTCGCAGAGCGCATCGAGGGCCTCGAGGAGTTCGATCGCCACGTTCGCCAGCTGCGGGAGCGCAACCGTCGCCGGCCTGCCCTGCAGGACGAGTTCACCCGGGCGAAGTTGCCGCAGCTGGCGTGAGGTGACTGGCTCCGGGGCGTCCAGCACCGTGCCCGCCAGGGTCGCCGTTCGCGCCGTACTCGAAGCTACTCGAAAGAGAAATTTAGAGTAGCTTCGAGTAGCTGTCTCGGACGCCGGTGAGGGTTCGGCTCATCGGGGCAGTGACCAGGTGGCATGCGGGCCACGAGGAGACTTCCCGTCCCAGTCCTGTGGACGGCATACGTCTTCGACGTACACTTCGTCGCGACGAGGCGCTGCTGCTGCGATTCCTGATCTGAGAACGCACGGACCGCAGAACACGGCGGAGTGTTGCGGAGGAGACCGGCTCTCCGCCATCACCTTGCTGACCTGTTCCTCAGCGGTGTCGACGAACTCGACCGAGCAGGCCGGCCGCATCGCCCATCTCCTCGGCGTCGACGCGAGGCTCAGCGACTCCCGCCGCGCGTACCCTGGGGAGCACCACGACAGGGGAGGTCTCGTCATGACCGCTCGATCCGGAGATCCCACGCACGAACCGTTCCCCGGACCTGGGGAACCGCCGGTCTCACAGCTCGAGGACGACGAGACGACGGCGCCCCGTCCCGAGGAGGAGATTGCGGATCAGCTGCGGTCCGAGCCCGATCCGGACGGCCGCCCTCACGAGGACTGACACGCAACGCCGCGGGGTCATGGTCCAGCATCGCCTGTGCAGGGAAGTCGGGAGCCTCACCCGTCCGACCGGGAGAACCGGTTCGTCATCCGGTTGCTCGCCGTGAGCAGCACCGAGCCGAGCAGGGCATCGGTCGCATCGCGGATCTGCTCGTCGAGCGCGAACACGTGCTCCATGTCGGAGGCGTGGGCGCGGCGGACGAGATCGTCGTAGTACTCGATGACGCTCAGCCCCGGTCCATGTCGATCTTCGCCGCCGTGGTGGAGACGTTCGGCAGGAAGGTGAGGCCAGCGTCCTCGAGGTCGTCGTTCACGGCGGCGTCAGCAGCACCTGATCCTGGCCGGATGTCACTCGTACGCGTAGGCTGATCACATGGCTTCGAGGCTGGAGGACTACATCGCCGAGGGAAGGACCCTCGATGCTGATGAGCGCGAAATCGCGGCGCTCTCGCTTCGGCAGGTCGATGAGGCGAGGCAGACCGAGGTGGACTCGGCATGGGATGAAACCATCGACCGCCGTCTCGAGGAGTTGCTGAGCGGGAAGGTCGAGGCAGTCAGTGGCCGGGAGACGATCGCGATCGCGCGAGCACGAGCAGCCGCACGTCGCAAGTGACCCTCGGTTGGCGTGACCATCCAGGGGCCCGTGCAGAGTTCCTGGACGCCTTTGACCATTACGCGGACATCGGCGACGGCACGCTGGGCGACCAGTTCATTGATGCCGTCGAGTCCGCCGCCGAGCTGATTCTGGGGTGGCCGGACGGCGCTCCGCCATATCGCGCTCAGCAACGGACACCAGTGATCCGACACTGGCACCTCGGGAAGTTTCCGTACCGGCTCATCTACGTCGTCCGCGCTGGCGAGATCTTCGTACTGGCGTACGCGCATGAGTCTCGCGAGCCCGGTTACTGGTCGGACCGTCTCAACCGCTGATATTCGGGTCGTCGCGGCCCCGGACGAAGCCCCAGGCGGTCACCGCCAGGCACCGATGCTCCGCAGGACCACGCCGAACGTCTCCTCCGCTGACGCGGGGATCTCCTCTCCCTTCGGTGCCCGGGACAGCAGCAGCCGGTGCCCGGGAGTGCCGGGCTCGCCGGCAGCAGGGACATGCTCGACCAGCGGATCCGCGCCGAACACACGAGGATCGGAGGTGATGGTCTCGGTGGCGCTCATCGCGACGTTCGCCGCGTTGATCCCGGTGCCTCCCCAGATCCCTTCATGGGGCAGGGCGTTCGGGATCGAGGTGTACCGCAGCGGCTCCTCCGGCAGCTCGATCGTGCGACGCCCGATCACGCTGGTGTAGGTGCGCGGCTGGTCCTCCGGCTGCACCACCACGATCCGCTTCGCTCTTCACTCCGCCTGCAAGGTGTCCCGCACCCGCAGGAGCTCCGCGCGGGCCGTGCCGAGAAGAAGCTCGGGGTCGGCGAGGGCGACGCCGGCGTAGTGATGGGGGAGCGCTGCGGCCTCCATCAGGCTTCGGGCCCGCTGGCTCGGATTGCTGCGCAGCTCGAAGGCGCGCCGCAGGTCCTTCTCGTGCAAGGGGGCCGGTGAATACCCCATGAGGTCGTTGCCACGGGCGATGAGCGAGACGATCGCCGCGGCAGTGTTGCGGGTGCTCGCGTTCCGTCGCAGCACCGCATCATCGAGCTGGGCGATGCGCACCAGCAGACGACGGCACGCGGTGAGGACCTCGTCGAGAGCAGCGGATCCGGGCTGCTGCTCGAGAAGTGCGCTCACCCCCTCGACCAGGTGCGCATCGATCTCGGCGGCGAGGCCCTGCAGATCCTCGGCGACCTGCTCGAGCGCGAGCTCCTCCGCGGGCAGCGGCG
>JAKDNC010000329.1 GCA_030452025.1 Nocardioides sp.
ATGTGGCCCTGCGAGTCGCAGAGACCCGAAGGATGTGCGTCGACCTGAGAGTCCGGTTGCGCAGGGTCGCGAGGGGCTACGGTGGCGGCACGCTGGGCTCCTCCGGGGACGAGTCGGAGATGGCTTGTCACCCGGGGACGAAGAGAGGGACGGAACATGGACGACTACGCGAGTCATGACGCGGTCGGGCTGGCCGAACTGGTGCGCGCGGGGGAGACCACGCCCGCGGAGTTGCTCGCGGCCGCCCGCAGGCGCCGGGACGAGGTCAACCCGCGGCTGAATGCGACGGTGGTCGACGTGGACCCGCCCCTGACCGGGGAGGTGGCCGACGGCCCGTTCGCCGGGGTGCCATTCCTGCTCAAGGATGCCGGGCAGCATGTCGCAGGCCCGCCGCGCCGCGACGGCTCGCGCTCCCTCGCACCGCCCCCGCGCGCCGAGACCCCGCCCGTCGTACGCCGCGGGCTCGACTCCGGGCTCGTCGTCTTCGGCCGCACCAACACCCCCGAATTTGCCGCCAAGGGGATCACTGAACCGGCTCTCTTCGGTCCGGCGCGCAATCCGTGGAACACCGACCACAGCCCCGGCGGATCCTCGGGAGGGTCCGCCGCTGCGGTGGCCGCCGGCATCGTGCCGTGCGCTGCGGCCTCGGACGGCGGCGGGTCCATCCGCATCCCCGCCTCGGCGTGCGGTCTGTTCGGGCTCAAGGCATCCCGGGGACTGGTGCCGGCCGGCCCGATGGTTGCCGAATCACTGGGTGGGACCTCCACACATGGCGTCATCTCCAGGTCGGTGCGCGACACCGCTGCGATGCTCGACGTGCTGGTGGGTCCCACTCCCGAGGAGCCCTATCCGGTGCAGCGGTCGGAGACGGCATACGCCGACGAGGTGGGGCGTGATCCGGGCAGGCTGAGGATCGCGCTGTGCACCGCCAGCTCGATCAACTCATCCCCGCACCCCGAGGCTTTGACAGCGGCACGCAACACTGCAGATCTGCTCGCCGAGCTCGGGCACGAAGTGGTGGAGCTGGACAGCGCGCCCTTCGACGACGGGGCGCTGTCCAGGGAGTTCCTCACCACCTGGTTCGTCTATGTTGCCCACCAGGTCGATCTGGCCAGGCAGCTCAGCGGATCGGGGGACGCGGGATTCGAGGACGACACCCTCGTCATGGCCGCCCTCGGCCGGGCGACCAAGCCCGTCGAGCTGGTCGCCGCGATCGAGAACCGTCATCAGCACACGCGACGGCTCGTCGCCTTCCATGAGGATCACGATCTGCTCCTCACGCCGACCACAGCCACGCCGCCGCCCAGGGTGGGCGCCTTCGATCAGTCGGCCGCGCTGCAGAGAGTGCAGTCGGTCCTGGTCAGGGCCAAGGGAGCCGGACTGCTCCGCTTCACCCCGGTCGTGGAGCAGATGATCTCCGGGAACCTTGGCTGGGTGCCCTACACGCAGCTGGCCAACATCACCGGGCGCCCCGCAATGTCGGTGCCGCTGCACTGGACCGCCGACGGGCTGCCGATCGGCTCGCAGTTGGTAGGTGCTCTCGGTTCGGAGGCGCTGCTCCTGCGGGTTGCTGCTCAGCTCGAGCAGGCCCGGCCCTGGGCAGGCCGACGCCCGGCGCTGTAGCCGGGCCCCGAGGATCTGAACCGTTGGGGCGCACGGTTAGTCTTCAATCTCGATAGGGGGCTGGCGCTCCTCACTCCTCAGATGTCTCGACCGTGACGACATCTTGCGGGGCTCGTCGCTGGCGCTCCTCACTCCTCAGATGTCGTAGTACATCTCGAACTCGTGGGGATGCGGGCGCAGCGCGATCGGCTGGATCTCGTCGCGACGCTTGACATCGATCCACGTCTCGATCAGGTCCGGGGTGAAGACACCGCCCTCGAGCAGGAAGTCGTGGTCAGCCTCCAGGTGATCCATCACCGCGTCCAGAGTGGCGGGCACGGTGGGGATGCTGGCGTGCTCGTCCGGCGGCAGCTCGTAGAGGTCCTTGTCGACCGGCTCGTGCGGCTCGATCTTGTTCTTGATGCCGTCGATGCCGGCGAGCAGAATCGCGGAGAACGCGAGGTACGGGTTCGCCGCCGGGTCGGGGCACCGGAACTCGACGCGCTTTGCCTTCGGGTTCGCGCCGGTGATCGGGATGCGGATGCAGGCCGAGCGGTTGCGCTGGCTGTAGACCAGGTTGATCGGGGCCTCGAAGCCCGGGACCAGGCGGTGGTAGGAATTCACCGTCGGGTTCGTGAAGGCCAACAGGCTGTTCGCGTGCTTGAGGATGCCGCCGATATAGTAGCGCGCCATGTCGGAGAGGCCGGCATACCCGGTCTCGTCGTAGAACAGCGGCTCGCCCTTGCTCCAGATGGAGGAGTGCACGTGCATGCCTGAGCCGTTGTCGCCGAAGATCGGCTTCGGCATGAAGGTCGCGGTCTTGCCGTTGCGCCAGGCGACGTTCTTGACCATGTACTTGAACTTCATCACGTCATCGGCGGACTTGAGCAACTCGTCGAAGTTGTAGTTGATCTCCGCCTGGCCGGCGGTGCCGACCTCGTGGTGCGCGCGCTCGACCGTCAGGCCGGACTTCTCCAGCTCGATGACCATCTCGTCGCGCAGGTCACCGAAGTGGTCGTACGGCGCGACCGGGAAGTAGCCGCCCTTGTACTTCACCTTGTAGCCGCGGTTGTCGCCCTCGGCGCCGGTGTTCCAGGCACCCGCCTCGGAGTCGATGTGGTAGTAACCGGCGTTGGCCTTCGTCTCGAACCGCACGCTGTCGAAGACGTAGAACTCAGCCTCGGGAGCAAAGAACGCGGTGTCGCCGATGCCGGTGCTGGCCAGGTAGGCCTGCGCCTTGCGGGCGATGTTGCGGGGATCGCGGGAGTAGGCCTCGCCGGTGAGCGGGTCGTGGATGAAGAAGTTCACGACCAGCGTCTTGGAGTCACGGAACGGGTCGAGGTAGGCCGTGGTCGGGTCCGGGAACAGTGACATGTCGGACTCATGGATCGCCTGGAAACCACGGATGGAGGATCCGTCGAAGCCCAGACCGTCGTCGAAGACGGACTGGTCGAAGGAAGAGACGGGGACGGTGAAGTGCTGCATGACACCGGGAAGGTCGCAGAAGCGTACGTCGACCATCTCGACGCTCTCGTCCTTGATGTACTTCAGCAACTCGTCGCTGTTTGCGAACATTGATCCTCCTTGGCCGCTGCGGGACGGCGCGGCCACAAGTCTGAGCGGATGTGCCTGTGCGGATTGCATGGCTGGTGCGGCACTGCACCAGCCATGAGCCAACCTATTCACCGGCAGTTTCTTGACCGTATCGGGTTTGTTTCGAGCATGTAACACCTGTGCCTACGACGTGGACCCGCACCCATTGTTGCCTATCCACCCGCAGGTACTCTTCGCCCGTGCCGAAAACTGCATCTCTGGGCCATCGCGTCCTCGCCCTCGCCATCGACTGGATCGCCTGTCTCTTGGTGGTGGCGGCCCTGCCCGGGACCGGTGACTACGGCAGCAGCGAGTACGGCGTGTGGTGTCTCGGCGTCTTCGTGATCGAGTCCGCGTTCTTCACCGCCCTGGCCGGCGGTTCCTTCGGCAAGCTGGCCACCCCGCTGCGCGTCGTACGCGCTGACCGGAGCGGCAAGCCGGTCGAGCTGCTCCCTGCGCTGCTGCGCCAGGTGCTTGTCGCACTGGTGATCCCGGCGGTCGTGTTCCGCCCCGAGGACCACCGCGGGCTGCACGACCTCGCCGCCGGGACGATGACCGTCCGACTGGAGGACGTGCGCTGAGGGGCCAAGGACTCCGCTGAGCGCATTTCCGACGCCGCGGACGACTCCAGCAGCGCCCACGTGAAAATGCAGCTGGTCAACTCGGGCCTGGCTACCACCAGCGACGGTCACGTCGACTACACGGGCGACGAGCCAGCGATCTCGATGTCGATGAGGGCGCCCGCGATCGGCGATCAGGCAATCGAGACACGCCTGCTCGACGCGACGATGTACCTCGCGTTCCCGAGCCGGAAGGGCACCTCGTCGACGTGGTACAAGGTCGACCTCGACGACCCCGACAACCCGCCAGCCGACATCCTCGGCGGATGGAGACACTCGACCCACGCTCGACGATCGAGTCCTTCGGCGAGGCCTTGAGAAGGTCGTCTACTCCGGTGAGGAGAGCCTTGAGGGGGTCGAGACCAAGCACTACGAGGTGACTGGCAAGACCACCAGCGTCGCCACCGAGGGCAGCGCGGGCAGGCATGCGTCCAAGCTCCCCGACACCTTGACCTACGACGTGTGGCTCGACTCGGAGGACCGGCTCATCCACATGGAGGCCGACCTGGAAGACCAGGGGTCGATGAAGCTGACCATGACCGAGTGGGGCGAGGCCGTGGACATCGAGACGCCGCCCGAGAGTCAGGTCCGTGACTACCCACCGGCAAGCCGAAGGTGCAGTCCAGGAGCTGACCGGCCCTGTCGCGAGAGTGTTCAGAAGGCCAACGGAGTCCTGATCTCTTGTTGGAACGTTCGATCAAAGCGGGTTTTGAACGAACGTTCCAACAACCAGATCGGTTGCCGACCACTCCCTGGCCGAGCCGCTGCTCTTGGGAAGACGCAATCGACGGGCTGGACCGACGGGGCGGCTCAGCGACCGCGGAGGTTGCCGCGCTGGCCTTTCATGCTGGTC
>JAKDNC010000330.1 GCA_030452025.1 Nocardioides sp.
TCCACGAGAGTGTGTTTGGCGACCATCGCCTGCTCAAGAGGGGAGACCTTGAGTCTGTTTCGATGACCCTGAGAGTCCTGAGTGATCCAGGTACCGTCCTCGACGCCGACTCGACCGCCCTTGACCTCGACGACGGCGATGCCGAAACCGGGCCAGAGCAGCAGAATGTCGATCTCGACGTCCTTGTCGTCGCCGGTCAGACGTTGGCCGTGAACCATCGTCGCATCCTCGGGAAGCTGCTCGCACAGAGCCTTCCACACGCTCGCCTCGGCGGTGGAACCATTGAAATCAGGCTGCTGCGGAATCAACGTGACCATGGCTCGAGACTAACCCACTACAGGCGCTGACAGTACGACGAGCCCCCTGCCTGCAGCAGCTGCCCCGATTCCTCCAGCAGCTGTTTTCGGTGACGCAGCGGTCCGATTCCGAAGCGTCGGCGATAGCCGCGCGAGAGCTGGGCCTGCGAACCGAACCCGCAAGTGGAGGCGATTTCGACCATCGGGGCGTTAGCCCGCGATGGGTCGGCAAGCATGCGGCGAGCCGTGGTCAGGCGGGCATCGCTGATGGTCTGTGGGACGCTGCGACCAGTGGCGGAGAACAGTCGGGAGAGTTGGCGTTCGGACACGCCGAGGAACTGGGCGAGGCGAGAGGCGTTGAGTCCCGGATCGCAGTGCGACTCGGCGATCACAGCCATCGCCTCTTGCATCGGTCCGGTATTGGCCAGCGGTCGCGAGAGCACCCCGGAGAGTAGGTCAAGCAGGCGAGTCTCGAGTCTCTGCCCCTGACGCAGCCCGCGATCCAGGGCCCCGGCAGCCAGCTGTGTGAGTTCACGAGCTGCGGGATTGAGCGAGTCGTTGGGGTCAAGGTCGAGTGGCATCGGCCGTCGCACGGAGTCTGAGTCGGTGAGCTGGGCCAGCGTCTCGCGGGGGAGCTGGACGACCAGTTCGCTGACTCCCTGCGGGAAGGTGCGGGAGAACGCGGTGTCACCGTCGCAGATGAGACCGCGTCCAGGCCCGACGGTGAGCGAACCGGTGCGGTGTCTGAACTCGTTCATACCCTGCAGCGGAATGTAGACGACGACGCCCGATACCGGGTGGGCGGCGACGTCGTCCGCTGTCCTCTGCACAGAGTGCGGGCTGCCGTTGACCTTTGCGACCCGAACGCGGGGCAGTCGCAGAGTTGCGGTCTGTGCGCGCAGCTGGGTGTCTGTGCCCAGTCGCGTTCTCAGCCCAACGAGCATGCTGGCATGGTGAGTCTCCCACTCGGTGACCCGACGGCCCGGCGGCACGGAATCAGTGGAGAACCAGGTCTGTTCGGGAGTGACCAGCGAACGTGAACCGACCACTGCGCTCGCCGTCGTCCCACCTCCGCTGACCATGCCCACAATGGTAACTGCGTCAGGCGCCGACGTGTGCTCACTCACGTTTTTGACGATTTCGGCCAGGTTCGCTGCGAGCTCGTGCTCCCGGGCCGCATGGGTGCCAGGCTGTTGGATCAACGCCATGTTTCATCGCAGCAACGGGCAAGGAGCATCATCATGGTCATCTTCAACGACGGCGTCGCAGAGACCCGCACTCCCGACTCCCAGGTCGTCGACACCGACGTCCTCATCGTCGGATCGGGCCCGGCCGGAGCATCGGCCGCGCTCTTCCTCTCCACCCTCGGGGTGGACAACATCATGATCACGAAGTATCGGTGGACGGCGAACACACCACGTGCGCACATCACGAACCAGCGCACGATGGAGATCTTCCGCGATGTCGAGATCGAAGACCAGGTGTTGGCCGAGGCGACCCCGCATCACATGATCGGCGACACCGTCTTCTGCACCTCCATCGCCGGTGATGAGATCGGTCGGATCCTCACCTGGGGCAATCATCCAGCCAGGCACGCCGACTACGAACTCGCCTCACCCTCGCTCAACTGCGACATCCCGCAGACCTACCTCGAGCCCATCCTCGTCAAGAATGCGACGATGCGCGGGACGCAGACGCAGTTCTCCACCGAATACCTCTCCCACGTCCAGGACGCCGACGGTGTCGATGTTCGCGTGTTCAATCGGCTCACCGGCAGCGAATACACCATCCGCACCAAATTCCTCATCGGAGCCGACGGGGCACGATCGAAGGTTGCCTCGGACATCGATCTGCCGCTCGAGGGTGAGATGGACATCGCAGGCTCGATGAACATCACGTTCAAGGCTGACCTCGCGAAACTGGTCGGGCACCGTCCCTCCGTCCTCTACTGGGTCGTTCAGCCGGGATCGAACATCGGCGGCATCGGAGCCGGACTCGTCCGCATGATCCGGCCCTGGGACGAATGGCTCATCGTCTGGGGATTCGACATCAGCCAAGGTCCCCCGGAGGTGACCGAAGCCGATGCGCTGCAGGTGGTGCGCAACCTCATCGGTGTGCCCGACCTCGACGCGGAGATCACCGGCACCTCTCTTTGGGGCAACAATGAACAGTATGCGACCCACCTGCAGTCCGGCCGTGTCTTCTGTGCCGGTGACGCCGTGCACAAGCATCCGCCGTCGAACGGCCTGGGATCGAACACCTCGATCCAGGACTCCTACAACCTGGCGTGGAAGATCGCAGCCGTCGTCTACGGTCAGGCAGATGATTCGCTGCTTGAGACCTACAGCGTCGAACGAGCACCGGTGGCCAAGCAGATCGTCACCCGCGCCAACCAGTCCGGCCGCGAATTCGGCAAACTCTTCGAGGCACTCGGACTCGAGCCGGGCCAATCCGAGGACGAGATGCATGCCGCCATCGCTTCCCGGAAGGACAATTCGGTCGAAGGAGCGAGGAAACGCACGAAGGTCAGGGAAGCCATGGAGCTGAAGAACTACGAGTTCAACGCTCACGGCGTCGAACTCGGCCAACGCTACGCATCGACCGCCGTCGTCAGCGACGAACGGGGCCCGACCCCGAACCCGCGGGACCCTGAGCTCTACTACGAGGCGTCCACCGACCCCGGAGTCCGGCTGCCCCATGTCTGGGTGGGGGACTCGCGCGACAAACACTCGACCCACGACCTCGCCGACTACTCACGGTTCACCGTGTTCACCGGCACGACCGGATCGGCATGGGAGGATGCGGCTCGCGAAGTCAGCGACCACCTCGGCGTCGGCATCGACACGGTCGTGATCGGACCCGACCGGGACACCACCGACCTCTACTTCGATTGGGATCGAGTCCGCGGCATCGCCGAGGATGGGGCCATACTCGTGCGTCCCGACAAGCACATTGCCTGGAGGATCCAGACCCTGCCGGAGAATCCGGCGGCGGAGCTGAGGAACGCACTGTCGTCGGTCCTGGGCCGCGACTCGGGCCTCACCGTCGGTCGGGCGCCGAGCGAGGATAGCCACCCGGCACACGCACCATCCCACGATAAAGAGGGAGCTCGCTCATGACAATGGACTTCGAACACACCACCTTGGGCCAACGGGTCATCTTCGGTACAGGAGCAGCGGCGAAGAAGATCGCCGCGGAGATCGACCGCCTCGACGCGAAGCACGTCATGGTCATCGCATCCGATTCCGCGAGTGAGAAGGTTGCAGACTTTGACGATCACTTCACCGTGGCGCTCTGGCACCGGGAAGTCGTCATGCACGTGCCCGCCGAGGTGGCCGATCGGGCCATTGCCGCAGCCCGTGACAAGGACATCGATCTCGTCGTCACCGTCGGCGGTGGCTCAGCAACAGGGCTGGGCAAGGCGGTGGCACTGGAGACGAGGGTCCCGATCATCGCCGTGCCGACCACGTTCTCCGGTTCAGAGGCGACGAATGTGTGGGGCCGGACAGAGAACGCCCGCAAAAGGACCGGCATCGACGACACGGTCTTGCCGACAACGGTCGTCTACGATGCCGAACTCATCCGTGACCTGCCCGGGGGCCTCGCGGTGGCCTCGGGACTCAATGCGCTCGCACACTGCATCGATTCGCTCTGGGGTCCACGGGTCGACCCGATCAACCAGGCGCTCGCCGTCGAAGGCATCCGCGCCCTCAACGAGGGATTGCCGTCAATGCGTGCGGATTCGACGGACCTGGACGGACTCGAACGCACCCTCTACGGGGCCTATCTCGCTGCGGTGGCGTTCGCCTCGGCGGGGTCGGGAATGCATCACAAGATCGCCCATGTGCTCGGCGGAACCTTCAACCTGCCGCACGCACAGACGCACGCCACGATCCTCCCCTACGTCCTCGCCTACAATGCTCCGGACGCCGGGGACGCGGAACAGCGCATGGCTGGAGCCTTCGGGGCACCGACCGCCCTCGACGGGCTGCAGAGGCTGCGCAGCGCCGTCGGCGCGCCGACAGCACTGGCCGACCTCGGCTTCACATCCGACGACATCGCCCAAGCGGTGGAACTGTCACTGCCGGCGATTCCGGCGAACAACCCGCGTGATGTCACCGCTGAAGGGCTGACCGCCCTGCTCACCGCAGCGCTGAACGGCAGCGACCCCGCCGCCCTCAACTGACCACGAACCCCTGATTCGAAGCACCACGGGAGGACACATCATGACGAACAGCAACGACACCACAGCAGCCAACGAAGGCCATGGACTCACCCCGGCCGAGGTGGAGGTACGGCTCATCGACACGGTGACGGCCTCATTCGCTCAGGCCACCGACGAACGTCTCAAAGAGCTTCTGACGTCCC
>JAKDNC010000331.1 GCA_030452025.1 Nocardioides sp.
CGAGCCCTCCGGCGGCTCCGGAGACTGGCAGTCCGCGCTCGCCGGCCATCCCCGCGTCGTCGGCACCCACCACATCGGGGCCTCCACCAGGCAGGCGCAGCACGCGACCGCCGAAGGTGTGGTGGAGATCCTCGACGGGTTCGTCGAAGGAGTGGTGCGCAACTGCGTGAACCTGGAATCGAGCCGACTGGGCGCGGTGACGCTCACCGTGCGGCATCTCGATCGTCCCGGAGTCCTGGCTCGGGTCTTCGAGCTGCTCAGCGTGGCCCGGCTCAACGTGGAGCACATGGAGAACAGGGTCTTCCGGGGAGGCGAGGCGGCGGTGGCCTCGATCGACGTCGCGGGCTCGATTCCGGCGGAGCTCCTCGAACGGATCAACGTCCTGCCCGACGTGCTCGGGGCGTCGGCGACCCCCTTCGCGGGATCGGCGTGAGCAGCGTCGTGCGCCCGGCCGGTGTCCGCATCGTCCGGTCGGAGCGCGCTGCACGCAATGTCCGGCCGCTGGTCGAGAACGCCGAGCCGGTGGGCGAGCACTGCCCGGAGGACTATCTGAGGTCAGCGAGTGGCCTCTACGCCTACGAGCTGCGGCATGGCACGGAGCGTCACCTCGGCATCGTGGCCGAGGTCGACCCCACGGCGTTCGTCGACGGACAGGTTCGCGGCCACGAGGCGGTCCAGCCGGCCAGGGTCGATGCGTTGGTCGACCACCTCCGCGCCGCCGGTGCGCGATGCGGGCTGGTCTCGCTCCTCCACCGACCGGGACCGGGCCATGCCACCGCGCTCGCCGCAGCCGCAGCCGGCGTACCCGTCACCCGGTTCACCGGCCCGGACGGCTGGGAGCAGACGGTATGGACGATCCCGGACCCGGCCGGTGCGGATCTCTGCGCAAAGCTGGGTCGTGCCGTGCACTACGTCGCGGACGGCCACCACCGCGTGGCTGCGGGTCTCCGACTCTGGGACGAGGCCGGTCGGCCATCCGGGACCGGACTGCTCTGCGTCCTCCATCCTCTCGGCGGCCTGCGACTGGAGGCGTTTCACCGCAGGCTCACGGGGCCGGTGGATCCGGCTCAGGTGCGGTCGATGCTGGCCGGCGCCTTCGAGGTCCACGAGCTGACCGGGCCCGGGGAGGCGACCGACGAGATCCGGGTGTACCTCGACGGGTGGTGGCTCGGAGCCACCGTCATCGGGGACCGGGCAGCCGGGGCTCCGGGGCTCGACATCGCGGTCCTCGACCGCCACGTCCTTGGCCGGGTGAGACAGGTGAACGCGGCGGCAGCCGTTGAGATCGCCCCAACCACCACGCCCCTGGCCGACCTGAAGGATGCCTGTGACCTGGACGGTGGAGTCCTGTTCGTGCTTCGTCCGCCCAGCATGGACCAGCTGACCGAGGTCGCCGACCTCGGAGAGGTGATGCCGCCGAAGACGACGTACTTCGCACCCAAGCCTTATGCGGGAGTCTTCATCAGGTGAGCTCGCCGGGTCGCCGAGGCCCTGGCTGGGCGCGCCGCACCCCCGATTGCTGGAATCTCGTCGACGCATGCGTAAACTGGTCCGCAGTAGAGGTCAGGTTTCGCATCCCTCGGCTCCAGTGGTTCGCTTCTTCCGGATCACCCAGGTGCTCGAAACCCCGGGCCGCAAGGGCCAACGGGTGCTCAGATGCCCTCTGAGGATCGGCGACTCGTCGCCGGTCCAAGCAGAGGTCGGACGGGTGACGACGCGGACGAAGATCTCCCTCTACGCCCATGCGACGGGCACTCCGGAGGAGGAGTTTTCTTGGCACGACGAGGTCAGCGCCGACAGGGTGGCGCGACACGCACGGCTTCCCGCAGCCGCCGACGCGCACGCAACTACGACAACGAGGGCATCATTCCGGTCCTCGCCCGTGCCGTGCGCGAGGTCGAGATCGCGGCGCAGAAGCACGCCGTGCAGCGTCCCGACCGGACCAAGTTCCAGGTCATCGCCCTCCTGGTCCGTGAGGAACGCGCCCGGGTGAAGGCCGACGAGGAGAGCACCGAGTCCCAACGGGCCGAGCAGCTCAAGCGCCTCGACGGCGTCGCCACCATCCTCGCCAAGACCGCGGCTCTCGACACCTCCCTGCTCGAGCTGCTCACCGAGGAAGCGGTCGTCTCCGACGCCGGCAAGGCACTCAAGCGCGAGATGGTCGAAGCAGCCGGCCTCGAGGCTCCCGAGGAGGAGCCCGAGCCGGTCGAGGCCGTGGTCGCCGCGCCAGCCGAGCGCCGCGTCGTACCCCAGTCGGTGGTCCAGCGGCAGCTCGCCAACCCGTTCCTGGTTCCCGATTTCTCTGCGGCAACCGCCACCCAAGGACCGCGCACCCATCGGCTCGCGTCGTGGGAGTTGCTCGGTCCGCTCTTCCGGTCCTTCGAGTACGGCGGCGACTCGTCGTGCATGCCGCTGCCCGAGCCGAAGTCGTTGACCTCCCCCGGCGGGCTGGAGCTGATGCACCACCAGGCGCAGGTCGTCGAGTCCGCGGCGCAGGGCCACCGGTCCTACCTGCTCGCCGACGAGCCCGGCCTGGGCAAGACCGCGCAGGCACTGCTCGCGGCGCGTGCGGCTGACGCCTACCCGCTGCTGGTCGTCGTCCCCTCCGTGGTCAAGACCAACTGGGCCCGCGAGGCCGAGCTGTGGACACCGAAGCGGCCGGTGACCGTGATCCACGGGGACGGCAACAGCATCGACGGGTTCGCAGACATCGTGATCATCAACTACGAGATCCTCGACCGGCACATCGGCTGGCTGGGCGACTTCGGGTTCCGCGGGATGGTCCTCGACGAAGCCCACTTCATCAAGAACAAGTCCTCCCAGCGCTCCCGGCACGCGCTCGAGATCGCCGAACGTATCCGCACGCGCACCCCGCGGCCGCTGATGATGGCGCTCACCGGGACTCCACTGATCAACGACATCGAGGACTTCCGCGCGATCTGGCAGTTCCTGGGCTGGATCGACGAGAAGAAGCCACGCCCGGAGCTGATGGCGGCCCTCGAGGAGACCGGACTCAGCCCGGTCGACCGGGGGTTCTACAGCGCCGCGCGCAGCGCGGTGATCGGCAGGGGGGTCGTGCGTCGCCGCAAGGTCGACGTCGCTTCAGACATCCCGGCACGTCGGGTCGCCGATCTCCCGGTCGAGCTCGACGACGCGCTCGGACGCTCGATCCGCGACTCCGAGCGCAAGCTCGCCTCCCGTTTGGTCAAGCGCTACGACTCCGCACTGGAGACCCGTACGTCGGGCCCGGTCGTCGACGGCATCGACCACCAGCTCGTACGCCGCGTGGCGACGTGGGAGCGTGAGGACAGCAGCCCGGACGGCAAGGGCGAGAACGTCTTCACGATGATGCGCCGGATCGGTCAGGCCAAGGCAGGCCTCGCCGCCGACTACGCAGCCCAGCTGGCGCGCAACGTCGGCAAGGTCGTCTTCTTCGCCAAGCACATCGACGTCATGGACGTCGCCGAGGAGACCTTCGCCAAGCGCGAGATCGGCTACTCCTCGATCCGTGGCGACCAGACCCCCCGGGTGCGGCAGCAGAACATCGACGCCTTCGTCAACGACCCCGATGTCTCCGTGGTGGTCTGTTCGCTGAGCGCCGCCGGGGTCGGCATCAACCTGCAGGTGGCCTCCGACATGGTTCTCGCCGAGCTCTCGTGGACTGACGCCGAGCAGACCCAGGCCATCGACCGGATCCACCGGATCGGTCAGGAGCAGCCGGTCACCGCGTGGCGCATCATCGCCTCGCAGACGATCGACACCAAGATCGCCGAGCTGATCGACAGCAAGGCCGGCCTCGCCGCCCGCGCGCTCGACGGCTCCGACGAGGAGATGGCCGACTCGGCCGACGTCCAGCTCGAGGCGTTGGTGGCAATGCTCACCGATGAGCTCGAGAAGCGGGGCGACGCGCAGGGCTGAGCCCGATGTCCCGTTCGGCTCCGGTCGGGGCCGGGCCGGGCGGTTCGGCCTCGGCCGGGGTGGGGCGTCAGCCGTGCGGCAGGACGTCGGAGCCTCGACGCAGCTCGAAGACCAGTTGCGTCTCGGTCTGCCGCACCACCGGGTGCACGGTGACGTGGCGCAGGACGAGGTCACGCAACGCCTCGGCGCTCTCCACGGCGACGTGGAGGTGGAAGTCGTCCTCGCCGGCGACGTGGAAGGCCTGGATCACGCCGGGGGCGGCTGCCAGTGAGGCATACAGCGAGGTCACGTGTTCCTCGTTGTGACTACCCAGGCGCACCTTGATCACTGCCTGGATCGGACGGCCCAGCGCGGCATGGTCCAGGTGCACGCTGGTCCCGGTGATCACGCCCCGGTCCCGCAGGGAGCGCACCCGGTAGGCGCACGTGGACTCGGCCAGGCCGAGCCGGGTGGCCAGTGCCTTGTTGGTCAGCCGGGCGTCCTCGGTCAGCGCGCGCAGGATGGCCAGGTCGGTCTCGTCGTGACCGTGGGCAGGTGAGGAGGCTTGGATCTTCGACAAGATGGAGACCTCATCTCAGGCTGTTCCTGTGGATCATCGCGGACTTCGTTGAGTCTATTGCAGATTCAGCATATGGGATCGGATTCAGTTGGCGATTCAGCCACAGTGGTCTCATGACTTTGCCTCCCTTGCGCCCTGACTCGGTCGCGGTCCACAGTGGCCGTGAGGACC
>JAKDNC010000332.1 GCA_030452025.1 Nocardioides sp.
CGGCCGCATCACCTCGGAGACGACAGTGGTATCCAGAACGATCACGGCAGCGGCAGCGGGGTTGCAGTCGTCCCGCCTACGCCCAGCCACCCGCACTCAAGTGGCTGAACCCCCACGACTGCACCTGACTGCCACCGGTGGACACACGAACTACGCCCATTCGCTCGGACGACTGATCGTACGCCTCAGCGCGTCTTTACCGAGTTAACGATCGCCCCCTGCTTCAGCAGGGGGCTGGCTGCACGGGAAGGTGGAGGCGCGCTGTCTCGACGCCCTCAGGACCAGTTCGTCAGACAGAATCTGATCGGGTCGATCGGTGCCGCAGGGAGGTGCGAGCTAACGTCAGGAGTCGGTTGTCTTGGTGAATGCGCGGCGCCGCACGATCAGCCCCAGAGCGAGGACGGCACCGACGATCAGGGCGACGATTCCGACCCACGGGTCACCGAGCGGATAGTCCATTGTGTTATCGAGCGAGTACTGTCCAGGCCCGCTGATCACCAACGCGACAGCAACGATGCCTAATGTCATGGGGAACTCCAGGCCACCCTTGCCGTTGAAAAACCCAGCGGGAACATGCGTCGAAACCGCGACCAGCATCGTCGCAGCGGCCGCAGCACCGCCAATCGGAGTGAACAGGCCCAAGGCAAGCAATAAACCGCCGCCGGCTTCACCGAGCCCGGCGCACAAGGCATTGGCCCTACCTGGACGGAACCCCATGCCGTCGAAACCCTGTCCGGTGGCCGCGAGTCCTGCGCCACCAAACCAACCGAACAACTTCTGGGCGCCGTGGGCGAACAGTGTCAAACCGATCCCTACACGCAAGACCAGCAGTGCGATATCGAGAGCATGCTCAGCATTCACTTGTATGTACCTAGTCTCTTTGCCTGCGAGAACACCAATTAGGTGTCCAGTTGACTCTTCAACGAGACTACTTCGGTATTCGTCGCCCTTGAGGCCATATCGCTATGCGAGACGCATCGCCCGCAGGCCCAGCCCACGGAGGCGAAATCTGCCACATGTGCGTCAAGCCGTACGCCACCATGCGGACCGTGGTCCGGCCAACAGATGACGAGCCATGCAGCCTAGTAGTTTCAGGCTTGAGCTCAAGCGGACTCGGCGGGCAGAGTTCGGGGTGGCCTACTCATGTGCCCGCCGGGGACGGCAACGGCCTCACGACCCTCCCTGCTCTCGGCCATACTGGGCATCATTCACACCACGGAACCGCCCGTACGCCTCCAGCGGCGAGCATGCTCAAGCGTAGAGTCCTTGATGCGCGATCCGGCAGCCGCTGACGTCAAACCCTCGATCACCCAGCCGGATCAAGTGTGGCGCGGCGTGAGGCCGAAGGCTCCAGCGAGCAGCTTGTGGGAGTGGCGGCGGTCGGCGGGGTCGGCGATCATGTCCTGGACCATCAGCTCGTCGGCGCCACTTTCGTCGAGCATCTGCTCGAGCGTGGCACGCACCTGTTCGGGACCGCCGGCAACGAATCGGGGCCATTGGCCGTCCACGATCGTGGTCGGCTCCTGCCTCTGTGCCTCGTTCAGCTCCGCGGCGCCGTCGGCGGCGGACGGCACGGTCGCTGAAGCTCCGGTGCGTCCGAGTCGGGCGTAGAAGCCCTTGGCCGAGTTCACCAGATGGTGTCCGTCGGCGTCGGTGTCGCCGATGGTGACGTTGACCGCGAGGATCGCTCGTGGCGTCTGTAGTCCGAATCCCTGTGGCCGGAAGTGGGTCTGTTTCAGTAACGGTGTTTCCGGCGGTTTTATTTAGGTAGGTCTCCAGAAGCAGACCGCAAGCGACGACCAGCGCGGCCGCGTAGAACAATTCGACGAATGCGTCGATGAAACCTCCGGTGCGGCTGCGCAACGTGGCGATCGTGATCGAGAGCATCAGGTCCACCCGCCCTGTCGGTCAGACGGTCGAGGCGATCGGCGATGACTGTGGTCACCAGGGCCGCCTTGGACGCAAAGTGACGGTGCAGCGTGCCGGGGCCGACACCGGCTCGTTCCGCGATCGTATCGAGTGGCACGTCCACGCCTCCGCTTGCGAACGCCTCCCGAGCCGCAGCCAGGATCCGAGCCCGGTTGTGCCTCGCGTCCGCGCGAAGGGGCGTCCATTCATCCTGGCCCTCCTTGTGCGGGGCGGTCGCCGCACGACCTAACCGGGGCGCTTGCCGCGTGAGCTCGCGTATTCGGGCTAGCGCGGCGCGGGCAGCCTCGCCTTTCTGTGCCGTGTGGCCGGGCGTCGTGCCGATGGGGCTGTCTTCAGTGATCCGGTGGCCGGTCGCGGTGAGCGGCCACGACCCGTGCGTAGGGCCGCCACGCCTGCGCCTGCTTTGCGTCGGTAGGGACCAGTCCGAGGCGAGTCGCCCACGTCATCTCTTACGCCTATATGTAGGCGAGTTGGCCGCTGGCCCGGCGGCCGAAGCGCTGAGCCGCGCAGTCTCACGTGTCGGGGTCGTTGACACGACTGAGGTGTTCGGCGGTCCACAGCTTGGCGTCGTCGCGTTGGTGACGTCGGTGCTCCTCGATCACCTCAAGTGCGGCGGTGATGTCGTCGCCCATCCGCTCGTTTACCAAGGGGATGTCCTCGGCTAGCGTGTTCCACAAAATGTCGACATCGATATCCAGATAGTTATGTGCGAGCCGGTTACGCATCCCCCGCAGATACTGCAGTCCGTCGTCACCGAAGTAGCCGATCTGGTGCCTGTCGGCCAACGCCGTTGCCGCTTGAAAGATGCGTTCAATGATGCGCTCGGCGGCCAGTTGTAGCCGCCAGTCGTCACGGAACTCATCTTGGCTGGTGGCGAGTTTCAGCGCGGTGCTGATCTCCACCTCCAGCGCAAGGATTCCTTCGGCCTCGGCGAGATTCACAGCGGCACGGTTTCGGCCAGAATGGTTAGCCCCACACCCGTGCGACGTGCGCGTTCTTGTACGACGTCGGCATCGACGACGTCAACGCTCACCCCGGTCACCAGCGACAGCTCTTCGCCCAGACGAATCAGGTCAGGCTTGGCGCCAGGTGCGAACTGCACAATCAAGTCGAGGTCTGAGGCGTCGCTCGCCTGGCCACGTGCAACTGAGCCGAACACGCCAGCCGCCGCCACCTCATACTTGGCAAGCACCACACGTATGGCCTCGCGGTGAGCCGCGAGACCTCCGGGTGCGGTGACGGCAGGAACGCTCATACCCCCATCGTCTCATCACCGCGCCGGCAACCAAAGGAATCTCCCAAACCGCGCTGTGCTCGGTGCCCGGATACCCGACGGACCGGGCCGTCGCCCAGGGGCGTCTGCGTGTCGTGACATGGCGCGATCCAATGAACGCCCCCCACAGTCGGGCCGGCTTCCCTGTGGGTCTGGCCCCGGACTCCGGAGAGATCCCTGAGAGCCTGCGACCCTCGCGGCGGGTGGAAACTGGCCCTGTACGGGTGCAACCCGGATTTCGCAGGGTTCTCTCAGAACTGGTCAGAGTCTTCCCTGCCGCGCTGGCCACAGTCTGCATCATGACTGCAATCGATATCCGAGGCCTGACCAAACGGCATGCGCCCCAGACGGTGGTCGACGACGTGTCGTTCACCGTCGAACCGGGACAAGTAGCCGGCTTTCTGGGGCCGAACGGTGCCGGGAAGTCGCCGTCGTTGAAGATAATCACCGGGCTGGCTACGCCTACTCCAGGCTCAGTGAGAATCAGCGGCCGTCTTTACCGTGATCTTCCGGTGCCGCTACTGGATGCCAGCGCCGTGCATGACCGCCGCACGGCGCATCACCATCTCCTGGCACTTGCTGTGAGCAACGGTCCCGCCAAGCGTCGGGTCGGCCTGGTGGTGGACCAGACGGGCCTCGAGGCTGTGGCCGGCAAGCGGGTGGGTGGGCTCTCCCTTGGCATGCGGCAACGACTGGCATCGCGGCGGCACTGATCGCGCCAGCGGTGAATAAGCCCCGCACGTCCTTGGTCGGCCTGCAGGTGCCTACACCGCCTCTCACTGCCCGTGTCGTTTCCGATCGACCTGACCGTCGCGCTCGGTCAGCACTGTCTCGTCCGGCGATCGGCTCGATGCGATTAGGTAGGCACCGGACCTAGGGAGGTGTGACTGCGCGCCTATCGTGGGAGCGAGGATTCTGTGCCCAGTCCCGGACCAGTTTTTGGGCGCTTTCGGGGGTGACGGGTCCCCACCAACGGTCCTCAGTGGTTTCGGCTATCACGGGGCCGTGGTTGCACGGGTAGAGGCATCCGGTCTGGGTGACGAGAACCTCTTGGTTCGTCAAGCCTTCGGCTCGTAGTTGGGACTCGATGGCCTCGGCTGTCTGGGCAGCGCCCAGGGCTGTGCAGCGTGGTCCGCGGCAGATCAGGGCGTGTCTGCTGTAGGGCGGTACGTCGGCCCATGCCGGGGAGGACAGGCCAGCTTCGTGTCCGGTGACCGGGCGGCCGGCGACCTCGATGGTCAAGGTGTCGGGGTGCTGGCGGACCCAGTCTCCGGCGACGCGTTTGAGCCATGATCGTGCAGGCGATGGTGCTCCGGAGATTGGCGCTGCGATGAGACGGACGTGTGCGCCGTGGTGATCGGCAGCGAGCTCGCCGAGCACGTCGTGAAGCGTGGGCCGGGCCAGCTGCAGGTAGGCGATGCGTGCGCCGAGTTCTTGGGCG
>JAKDNC010000333.1 GCA_030452025.1 Nocardioides sp.
GGAGCCGTCGGCTACCGGCGCGAGCTCACCGGGCAGCGCAGCCGGATCCTGCGCCTGGCGAGTGCCTCGCTGCTGGGCGGACTGATCGGCGCGACGCTGCTCCTGGTTCTCTCCCCGGGAGCCTTCGAGGCGATCGTTCCCATCCTGATCGTCCTCGGCTGCGTCCTCGTGGTCTTCCAGCCGAGGATCTCAGCATGGGTGGGCAGGCGTCACGCCGCCGCGGGGGGGCTCCCCGAGAACGGCGCCTGGTGGGTCTGGCCACTGATGTTCCTGGGCAGCGTGTACGGCGGCTACTTCGGCGCCGCGCAGGGCATCCTCTACATGGCCGTGATGGGAATCGGGATCGACGACACGCTTCAGCGACTCAACGGCGCGAAGAACGTGCTGGCGGCCCTCGTCAACGGGGTCGCGGGGGTCGTGTTCATCGTGGTCGCCGACGTCGACTGGCGGATCGTCGCGCTGATCGGATTCGGGTCGATCATCGGCGGACAGGTCGGCGCGACCTACGGCCGCCGCCTTCCCACGACAGTCCTGCGTGTGGTGATCGTTGTCGTCGGCCTCGTCGCGTTGGTCGCCTTCCTGTCATGAGCGAAGCCTCAGACCTTGACGACGCGCGTCCCTGCGAACGTGTCGTGGATGCCGCGACGCGCGATCTTGTCACCGCCGATGGTGACGGCGATCGCGATCACCAGGCCCAACTCGGCCAGGCCGGTCAGGATGCCCAGGAAGGGAACTCCGGAAAGCATGCCAAGGGCCAGCCAGGCATTGCGGCGCAGCGCCTGGTCCATGCTGGGCGGGCGTCCGTCCGGACCAGCGACCTGCAACTTCATGATGCTCTTGCCGATGGTGCGCCCATTCGACGACTCGAGCACGGCGTAGTAGCCGATCGCTGCGGCACTGATGATCAACGAGGAGAGAAAGCTGCCGACCTGGCCCAGACCGAGGATGCCGTTGAGCACGATCCCGAGCACGATCGCGAGCGGGATGCCGATGATCAGACCATCGATCAAGCGGGCGAGGAACCGGTCCAAGAGAGGTCCGGGAGCACCGGCCAGGTGCGGCGACTCGCTGCGGGCGGGGTAGGGATCGGCCATGTTGGAGGTCTCCTTGACTCAAGAGGGAAGGAATCCTCCACCGTAGGCTCTTCGGCCTGCGCATACCGGCGAACTGGGAAAGCCGTTGGTCAGGTCCGCGGTCGCAGCCCGAAACCACCCGCCACGACGGCGGCCGCTGCCGGCGCCATCAGTAGTGCGCTCGTGGGCTTCGAGACGACCCCCTCGCGGCCGGCCACCGCTGCGGCGAGCACGTCGACCGCGTCCACGGCAACGCCTCCGAGGACCAGGGCGCGACGTGCGCTGCCACCGGCGGCCAGAGTGAGGGCTCCTATCAGGATCTCCCTACCTCCAAAGAGCCGAAGCAGGTAGGACAGCTGCGGGTTGTTCGCGCAGTCGAGTCGGAAGAGCTTCGCAGCGAGGTCGGGCGTGGCCACCGAGGTGGCGCCGATCGCGAGACGGCCCAGGGCGAGCCCGGTCACAGGATTCATGACCGGCAGCCTAGACGATTCATCCGGCTTCGTGGTCAACGTACGTGCCCAGCCACAGGTCCATCTCGACATAGACCTGTTTGCGCACCTCGGGCAGCGAGAGCACGACGTCGTGGCGTGCGTCCTTGATCGCGATGCTGGTGACGTGACCGCCCAGGCTCGTGGCCCACTTCCGGATCTGGCGGACGTCGAGCACGATGTCAGTGCGGTGCACCTCGTCGTTCATCTCCGAGGGGTACGCCGTTCGAGCGCTCGAGAGGACCAGTGCCGGACAGCCCACGTCCATGCCACGGTGCAGCCGGGCGTGGCCGTTGCGCACGGCCCGCAACCAGCCGGCGTACACCGGCTGCGACTCGAGGGGCTTCCAGCGGAAGTCGAAGTCGAACTCCCCGTCGTAGTCGCGGTGCAGCGACCGGCCATAGAGACCATTCACGCTGCGGGGGATGATCCGCCTCGGCGTGCGGGCCCCGACCTGCTTGATCACGGCGGTGCCGAAGGTGCGCAGCCACCATTCACCTTGAAGATCGAACCATGGGGAGTTCAGGATCATCCCGACGGCAGCGGGGGAGCGGGCGACAGCCCACAGCGGCACGATGAGTCCGCCCGTGGAGTGCGCGGTGAGCACGACATGGTCATGATCGTCGCGGGTGGTGATCGCCGACCACGCGGCGTCGAGCTCGGGGAAGTACTCCTCGAGGTCCTCGACGTAGTTGGGGGTCTGGTGCGGCAGGATCGACCGGCCATATTTGCGCAGGTCCAGGGCGTAGAAGTCGTAGCCGCGATCGTTCCACCACTCGGCGTACTCGGTCTGGAAGAAGTAGTCGGCGAACCCGTGCACATGGAGAACAGCGCGCCGGGTGGTCGCAGCGGCGGGGCGGTGCACGAGGGTTGCAACCACCGGGCCCTCGGAATCGTCGGGGAGGCTGATCGTCTCCGCGGTGTACGGCGCCCCCAGGACGTCGGTCTCGACATCGCTCATGCCTTCGATTCTTGCAGGCCGAATCACAGCGATGGAGTTAGGCTGTCCTTTCTTGAATGATTCCAGAAAAGGTGGTTGTGTACCCGACATGCACCACCAGGACCCGACCAACTTGCTGCGGGAGAAGTCCCTCCGGGTCACCAGGCCGCGGGTCGCAGTATTGACCGCCCTGGCCGACCATCCGCACGCCGATGCCGACGTCGTCTCCCGTGCCGCTCGCGACGCCCTCGGGTCGGTCTCGACCCAGGCGATCTACGACGTCCTGCGGGTGCTCACCGCCTCGGGACTGGTCCGCCGCATCGAGCCCGCGGGCTCCCCGGCGCGCTACGAGATCCGGGTGGGTGACAACCACCACCACATCGTCTGTCGCGCCTGCGGCGACATCGCCGACGTCGACTGCGCCGTGGGCGCCACCCCATGCCTCACGGCATCCGATTCGCACGGCTTCGTCATCGACGAGGCCGAAGTGACCTACTGGGGCACCTGCCCCGGTTGTGCAGCCAACCCCACCCATGAAGGAGCGAGAAGTGCCTGAAGACAACACCAAGCCGATGACCACGGCGGCCGGCGCGCCGGTCGTGAACAACCAGGACAGCATCACCGCCGGTCCCCGCGGCCCGATGTTGCTCCAGGACCTCTGGTTCCTGGAGAAGTTGGCCCACTTCGACCGCGAGGTCATCCCCGAGCGACGGATGCACGCCAAGGGATCAGGGGCCTACGGAACCTTCCGGGTCACCCACGACATCTCGAAGTACACCCGCGCGGCGCTGTTCAGCAAGGTGGGCAACGAGTGCGAGACGTTCGCCCGTTTCTCCACCGTCGCCGGTGAGCGCGGTGCGGCCGACGCCGAGCGCGACATCCGTGGCTTCGCCCTCCGTTTCTACACCGAAGAGGGCAACTGGGACATCGTCGGCAACAACACGCCAGTCTTCTTCTTCCGCGACCCGCTGAAGTTTCCCGACCTCAACCGCGCGGTCAAGCGTGACCCGCGCACCAACCTGCGCGACGCCGAGAACAACTGGGGCTTCTGGACCGGTCTCCCCGAGGCGCTGCACCAGGTCACCATCGTCATGTCGGAGCGCGGCATCCCGAAGTCCTACCGCCACATGCACGGCTTCGGCTCGCACACCTTCTCCATGGTCAATGCCGACGGGGAGCGGTTCTACGTCAAGTTCCACCACCGCACGCAGCAGGGCATCGAGAACCTCACCGACGAAGAGGCAGCCAAGCTGGTCGGCGACGACCGCGAGTCCCACCAGCGCGATCTCTACGACGCAATCGAGCGCGGCGACTTCCCCAAGTGGAAGCTCTTCATCCAGGTGATGCCGGAGGCCGACGCGGAGAACTACCGCTTCCACCCCTTCGACCTGACCAAGATCTGGTCGAAGAAGGACTATCCGCTGATCGAGGTCGGCGAGTGGGAGCTGAACCGCAACCCGGAGAACTACTTCGCCGACGTCGAGCAGGCCGCGTTCACCCCGGCCAACCTCGTCCCCGGCATCGGAGTCTCGCCGGACCGGATGCTCCAGGGCCGTCTCTTCTCCTACGGAGACGCGCAGCGCTACCGCCTCGGGGTGAACCACCACCAGATCCCGGTGAACTTCCCGAAGGCTGCGCCCGGTCTGAACACCTACCACCGCGACGGCACCCTGCGCGTGGACGGCAACCAAGGCGGCGTACCCGGCATCGAGCCGAACAACTTCGGCCGCTGGAGTGAGCAGCCCGAGTACGCCGACCCCGCCCAAGCGATCGGTGCGACGGCCGACCGGTTCAACTTCCGCGAGGACGACGACAACTACTTCGAGCAGCCCGGCGACCTGTTCCGCCTGATGAGCGCGGAGCAGCAGCAGGCGCTGTTCGAGAACACCGCGCGCGCGATCGACGGAGCCTCCCAGACCTCGGTCGAGAAGCACATCGAGCACTGCACCAAGGCCGACCCGGCGTACGGCGAAGGGGTCCGGAAGGCGATCGAGGCACTGGCTGCCGGCAGTCTCTCCGACCATGACCCGAACCCGGACAACACCCCAGCCTGACCTTCCCCTCACCTCCTCCCCCTCCGAGATAGTCCCTGACGTCTTTGTCGCCTTTC
>JAKDNC010000334.1 GCA_030452025.1 Nocardioides sp.
ACCCAGGTCGCGGATGCGAGCAAGCTTCTCCTCTTCTTTGCCCATCGACACCCAAGTGTCGGTGATGACCACGTCGGCATCGGCCACGGCTGCGACCGGATCGGCCTCAAGAGCGGCCGAACCACCCGTGATGGCGCCGATCTCGGCGGCACGATTCACCATCCCCTCCCCGGGCGCGAACCCATCGGGTGAGCTGACCGTCACGTGCATGCCGGCAGTGGCACCGGCCAACAACCAGGAGTTGCCCATGTTGCAGGCACCGTCTCCGAGAAACGTCGCTTTGAGCCCGGCCAGGCTGCCCTTGCGCTCCCGCACGGTGAGCAGGTCCGCCAACAGCTGGCAGGGGTGGAAGTCGTCGGTCAACGCATTGATGACGGGAACACCGGCATGGGCCGCCATCGTCTCGATCCGATCCTGCCCGCCGGTGCGCCACACGATCTGGGCTGCCTGGCGTCCGAGCACCCGGGCGACGTCCGCAATTGATTCGCGGACGCCGATCTGGGCGAGCTCGCCGTTGACCGGTAGCGGGGCACCGCCGAGCTCAGAGATCCCTGCGGTGAACGACGCCTGTGTGCGCAGCGTCGACTTGTCGAAGATCATCGCCACCGTGCGGGGGCCGGCGAGCGGCTTGTGGTCGTAGGGCGCGGACTTGAACTCGGCGGCCCGGGTCAGGATCTCGGCCTGCTCTGTGGGGGTCAGGTCGTCGTCGCGGAGGAGGTGTCGGGTCATGGGAGGCCTGCCTTGTCCAAGATCGCCGGCCACGCCGCCAGGAACGCGTCGACGTCGACGTCGCTCAGCACCAGCGGAGGCGCCAACCGGATGCGGTTCGGTGTCGGGTTGTTGATGATGAAGCCCTGCTCCAGGGCTGCGGCTGCGACCGCGGGCGATGCGTTCGCGGCCAGGTCGAGGCCGATGAGCAGTCCTCTCCCCCGGACCTCGGTGACCCGCGGGTCGATGGCGAGCCCCTCGCGCAAGCGTCGACCCACCGTGGTGGCCCGTTCGAGCAGCTCCTCCTTCTCGATCACGTCGAGGACCGTCAGGGCTGCCGCCGTCGCGACCGGATTCCCACCGAAGGTGGTGCCGTGGTTGCCGGGCTCGAGCAGGTCTCCGGCCGCTCCGAGGGCGATCGTCGCACCGATCGGGATGCCGCCACCGAGTCCCTTGGCCAGCGTGATCAGGTCGGGGGTGACCCCCGACTCGGTGTAGGCGAACCATGCGCCGGTTCGGGCGATGCCAGTCTGGATCTCATCGAACCAGAGCAGGGCACCGCGCCGGCTGGCGATCTCTCTGGCCGCGGCCAGGTACCCCTCCGGCGGAGCGTTCACGCCGGCCTCCCCCTGCAGGGGTTCGAGGAGCACCGCGGCTGTCTCGTCGGTGACCGCGGAAGCCAGCGCATCGGCGTCGCCGTACGGCACGAAGGTGACGTTGCCGGGCAACGGCTCGAACGGCGCACGGTAGGCCTCCTTCGAGGTCAGCGCCAAGGCACCCATGGTGCGCCCGTGGAAGGCCTCCTCGGCGACCACGACGTGGGTGCGCCCGGTGCGGCGGGTCAGCTTGAAGGCTGCCTCGTTGGCCTCGCTCCCGGAGTTGGAGAAGAACACCTTCCCCGCTGCACCGACCAGTTCGAGCAGCTTCTCGGCGAGCTCGATCTGGGGCTGGCTGGCGAAGAAGTTGGACACGTGGCCCAGCGTGGACATCTGCTGCGAGACGGATTCGACCAACGCCGGGTGGGCGTGGCCGAGAGCGTTGACGGCGATGCCGCCGAGCAGGTCGACGTACTCCTTGCCGTTCTCGTCCCAGACGTGAGCACCCTCGCCCCTGGTGAGGATCAGCTTCGGCGGACCAAAGGTGTTCATCAGGCTGGCGGCGTACCGCTCGGGCCAGCTGGCCGTGTTCGTGGTCATGAGTCGTCCTCCGTCACGTACGCCTTGCGGATCTTGGTCTCCACCCCTGGCAGCACCTGCGTGCCGACCCCCTCGGCGGTGAAGAACTCGAGGAGCACGGCGTGCTCCTCGCGGCCGTCGCCCACGGTCGCGCGCGGCACCCCTTCCTGGACAGCCTTGAGGCAGGCGCCCATCTTGGGGACCATCCCGGAGTCCAACGACGGCATGAGCTCGGCCAGCGCCTCGGGGCCGATCTCCTTGATCACGTCGTCGCTGTCCGGCCAGTCGCGGTAGAGGCCTTCGACGTCGGTGAGCACCAGCAGCTTCGCGGCGTCGAGAGCCACGGCCAGGGCGGCCGCGGCAGTGTCGGCGTTGACGTTGTGGACCTGTCCGTCGACGTCTGGGGCCACGCTGGAGATGACCGGGATCCGGCCGGCCTCGACGAGATCCCGGACCGCCTCGGGGCGGACCCGGGAGACTTCACCGACCAGGCCGAGGTCGACCTCCTCGCCGTCGACGACGGTGTTGGTGGCCTCGGCGGTGAACAGGCCCGCATCCTCCCCGGAGAGGCCGACGGCGATGTGACCGTGCTGGTTGATCAGGCCGACGAGCTCGCGTTGGACCTGGCCGACGAGCACCATGCGCACGACGTCCATCGCCTCGGGGGTGGTGACCCGGAGACCGCCCTTGAACTCGGACTTGATGTCGAGCCGGTCGAGCATCTTCGAGATCTGCGGGCCACCCCCGTGGACGACCACCGGCTTGAATCCGGCGTACCGAAGGAAGGCGATGTCCTCGGCGAAGGCACGCTTGAGGGAGTCGTCGGTCATGGCGTTGCCGCCGTACTTCACGACGATCACCTTGTCGTGATACTCGATCAGCCACGGGAGTGCCCGGGCCAGGACGTCTGCCTTGACGGGGTCTGGTTTCACGCTCTTCCCGTTCATGAGGAGTAGGCACTGTTCTCGTGGACGTAGGCATGGGTCAGGTCGTTGGTCCAGACCGTGGCCCGTTCATGGCCGACCTTGAGGTCGATCGTGACGGTGACCTCCCGGCCGCTCAGGTCCACGCCAGCGGGGTCCTCGGCGGGGGTCGAGGCACGGCAGACCCACACACCGTTCATCGCGACGTCCAGGTCGGCCGGGTCGAACGTCGCGTCCGTCGTACCGATGCTGGCCAGGACACGGCCCCAGTTGGGGTCCTTGCCGAACACGGCTGCCTTGAACAGGTTGCTGCGGGCCACGGAGCGAGCAACCTCGACCGCCTCGTCCTCACTCGCCGCGTTGAGGACGGTGATCGCGATCTCGTGGTCGGCACCCTCGGCGTCGTGGAGCAGCTGCATCGCGAGATCGGTGCATGCCTGGGTGAGTGCGTCGGTGAAGTCGTCGAGCGTCGGAGTGATGCCACTGGCGCCGCTGGCCATCACGGTGACGGTGTCGTTGGTGCTCATGCAGCCGTCGGAGTCGAGCCGGTCGAAGCTGACCCCGGTGGCGACGCGCAGGGCCCGGTCGAGGTCTGCGGCGGGAACCACGGCGTCGGTGGTGAGCACGACGAGCATGGTGGCCAGCTGCGGTGCGAGCATCCCGGCGCCCTTGGCCATCCCGCCGACCTTCCAGCCGGCGCCCTCGATCACGACGTTCTTCCTGACGCTGTCAGTGGTCATGATCGCCTCGGCCGCGTCGATTCCTCCTCCCTCGGTGAGCGCACCGTGGGCAGCGTCGACGCCGTCGAGGAGGTTCTGCCGCGGGTTGGCCAGGCCGATCAGGCCGGTCGAGCAGACGACCACGTCACCGGCACCGATGCCGAGCTTGCCGGCGACCTGTTCGGCGACGGCATGGGTGGTTGCGAAGCCCTCGGAGCCGGTGTAGCAGTTGGCTCCCCCGGAGTTCAGGACGACCGCGCGGACGATGCCGTCCTTGACCACCTCCTGGCTCCAGAGGATGGGGTTGGCCTTGCACCGGTTGGCAGTGAACACGGAGGCCGAATCATGGGTAGGGCCCTGGTTGACCACAAGGGCCAGATCCAGCACGGGCTCGGCACCCTTGGGGCTCTTCAGCCCGGCCGGCACACCGGCGGCGAGGAAGCCGGCGGGGGTGGTGATGGTCATTTCTTGCTCTTCCGGGAGGGATCGACGGGGACGGCTGCGGCGACGGTGTGACCTCGTCGTCGCCATGCCTGGGCCGCGTCGTCGGCCTTCGTCAGTGGCACCAGGATCCAGTCGGTGTCGAAGGTGGAGATCGTGAAGACGCTGATGCCCTCTTCGACGAGGGGGGTGAGCAGAGCGTGGAGCACGCCGCTCGCCTCCGGGTCGAGGGGGCCCTGGACCGCGAACGCGGTGAGCGGCCTAACGCTGGGGGTCTTGGTCGGGACGCTGCGCGAGGCACAGATGACCGAGGTTTCCGTCGCTGTCGCAGTCACGGAGAAGATCGAGGAGGACTCTGCCCACTTCGGGATCTCGGCGCCGGGACCGAGACGAACCACGGCGCACTTCTCCGGGAACTGGTTGAGCCTCAGCTGCATGGCGGCAGCACCGCTCTCGACTGGGTTGGTGGCGTTCGTGCTCATGGGGCAAGTCCTACCGTCGTCAGGCCGGCGGACTCGTCGAGTCCGAGGGCGAGGTTCATGCACTGGACGGCGGCGCCGCCCGTGCCCTTGGTCAGGTTGTCGACTGCACCGACTGCCACGAGCCGGTTCGCGGACTCGTCGATGCATG
>JAKDNC010000335.1 GCA_030452025.1 Nocardioides sp.
ATGCTACTGGTCCGTCTCAGTTTTGAGTTTCTACTGCGTCGAGGGCGGTTCGTGCGCAAGCGAACTTCGTGAAGGATGGACTCGACGGTCAACGAGACACCCGTCAAAGAAATCTCCTGCTACCTTCCTCGGTGCATGACACTCAGGGGGAGAAGCCATGAACCGCACCGCTGTCTCGGCGATCGCAGTCCTTGCCGCCATCGCTGCTTCGACACCATCCGCTGGCGCGAGCGTCGCCGACGAGAGCAAGCCCAGCGCCTCGACGAGCCCACCCGAGTCCATCTCTGACCAAGATTTCGCGGGGCCCGAGGGCGTTGGCCGGTACGTCCTTGCTGACAGTCCGAACGAGGCCAGTCGCGTCCTAGATCGACTCGACTCCGGGCAACTGTCTGCCGCCAGCGTCAGGTACGGGCCCTGCACGATGTACCCCTCCCCAATCCGCAAGAGGAACGGCTACGTACGAACGAAGCCGCACACCAAGTGCACGGTCTCGGTCACCAGCATCCGCCACTCCACAGACCTTCGATACAAGCCCTTCATCTGGTGGAAGCTGAAGGGCACCAAGACGGCCAGTAGCCGTGGCGTCGCATCTGTGCAGCAGAAGAATGCACAGTCCAAATGCCTCAGTAGCGAGAAGTCGGGGTGGGGCAGCACCACGCTGGGAACGATCGTCTACCGGGGAAAGGCCTACTCTGCGTGCGTGTATCCTGCCCGCGTATCGCTCTCCTGCGGAGGCTGACGCAGTGCGCAGCCGAGCTCACAGCGGCACCTGTTGGGTGGTTTACTTCGCCCGTCCTGACACGCAAGCAACCGCATCCTCAGGGCTGGCACCCGTGGCCGTCACGTCCAGCGAGCAGGAGGCGCTGCAACTGCTCGAGCAGTTGCTGGCCGCGGCTCCCGGGCGCTCCAACCTGGTCGAGGACTACCCCTTCGGCGCCAGTGACCGCAAGCGGAAGAGCGCGGACGATACCCGGGACACGGTGCACCTAGTGGTCACCATCGAAAACGACGACGGTCCGACCGTCAATGAGGTCTTCGACTACCCGGTCCAGGGTGGTCCTCGCTCGGTGGATCTTGGCGAGGATGGACTCGGCGGTGGCAGTCCAGACGTAGGCCCGGGGGTCGTCGTTATGGGCGGCGAGGAACTCCTCGATGCTGATGATCAGGTCCGGCACGGATGCGAAGATCCCGCGCCGGAGGAGGCGGTCGGGGTGAAGTGCAGGTGGAACCGCTTGCGGCGGGCCAGCCAGCGCTTCACCTCGGGATGCTTGTGGGTGGCGTAGTTGTCCAGGATCAGATGGATCTGCAGACCCTTGGGCACCTCGCGGTCGATGGTCTTGAGGAATGTCAAGAACTCCTCGTGGCGGTGCCGGGGTAGGCACTGGCCGATGACCTTGCCGGTGCCACGTCGATGAGCTTCTCGGGAACTCCGGATCGTTGCTGACCTTGAAGGTATCGACCCGGTGGGGCTGCAGGCCGAGCTCGGACCAGATCCGTTGCACACTCGCCGAGCTCACCCCGACCCGCTTCGCCATCGTGCGACACGACCAGTGCGTGTGGCCCTTGGGTCGTGACTTCGTGGTCAGCTCCACGATCTCGGCGACCTTGTCTTCGGTAACCGTCGGCTTCCGGCCCCGGCCGGGCTTGACCTTGCCCCAGTTGGTCAGCCCTTCTCGTCGAAGGCCTTGCGCCAAGCCCTCACCGTCACCGCCGTCACGTCGTGACGCGCCGCGATCTGTGTGTTCGCGATCCCCCCGGCGGCATCGAGCAACACCCCCGCCCGCACCACCTCCCGGTGCGCCGCGGTTGCCGAACGAGCGACCCTCTCCAGCACTTCACGTTGGGCTGAGGACACCACCAACGGAGGAGCTGCGGCAGTCATGCCTCATTCTAAGACAAAACCTCATTGCCATTTGCGAGACACTGCACTGACGGCCAACGGGTAGATTCTGGTGGGATGCGTATCCTCGTGCTCGGCGCCACCGGCTACATCGGCTCCAGGCTGGTGCCGCGGCTACTCGCCGACGGTCACCACGTCGTGGCAACCGGTTCATCGAATCCTGATCCCGATCGGTTCCTGTGGGGCAACCGGGTCACGTGGCAGCGCTGCGACATCACGAAGGCCGACCAGGTGCGCGCGGCGGTGGCGCGGGTCGATGCGATCTGTTTTCTGGTCCACACCCTGGACCGCCCCGGTTACCAGGAGCGTGACCGGACAGGCGCGGTCAATGTGCGAGAGGCAGCCAACCGGGAGGGTGTGGGCCGAATCGTCTATCTCTCCGGTCTCGTGCCGGAGAAGCCTCGAGACGAACTGTCGGCCCACATCACCTCTCGACTGGAGGTCGAGGAGGAACTCGATCTTGCCGAGGGCACCACCCTCTCCCTGCGAGCCGGTGTGGTGATCGGGGCTGGATCGACCTCCTTCGAAGTCGTCCGGCATCTCGCGTCCCTGCTCGTGGTCCAGCCGATCCCCCTGTGGCTGCTCTCCCGGGTCCAGCCGGTGGCCGTCTCCGACGTGGTGGACGCGCTGGCAACCGAACTGATCTCCGAGCGCACGGGTGCGGTGGACCTCGGCGGACCTGATGTGGTGCGCTACCCGACCCTGCTGCGACTCATCGGGGAGGAGTTGGGTCTGTGGCGTTGGCGGGTTCCCCTCGTGTTCGCTCCGCTCTCAGTGGTGGCCCCAACCTCAGCGCTGCTCTCGACCGCGCCGTTCTGGACTGTCGCCGCGCTGGTCGAGAGCCTGCGCCACGACATGGTGTGTCGACCGGGGCGGCAGTGGAGTCCCACGAACCGGGGCAGCATGCTGACTTTGCGAGAAGCCATCAAGCTCGCAGTGAACGCCCAGGCGGGGACCGTACCCGAGGCGCCGCTGGCCAGCGATCCCGCGTGGACCCGCAGCCGCGACGGGGCACCCGTCTCCGTGCGCAGCGGGCTGCGGCTGCTCAGTCATCGATTCGCGCCCCTGATCAGGGCCGCGCGCCGATGAACATCTTCGAGGCCACCACGCACTCGGAGGCAACAGTCGCGGCCAGCCGGGAACGCGTCTGGTCGGCCTTGACGGATCCGGTGCTGCTGGCGCGGCTGACGCCCTACGTGAGGTCGATCGACGTGGATGGCCACCGTTGGCGCTGGAATCTCAGCCGGATTCCGATCCTGGGCACAGCGATCGCACCGTCCTTCACCGTGGTGATGACATTCGAGGAACCGCACCGCATCGAGTTCGCACCCGCACCGGAGGTGAGCGGGGAGCAAGCCGCGGTGAACGGCACCTACCGCCTTGCCCGGGTGACAGGCGGAACGCACCTGCTGGTCGCCCTGACCGTCCGCGTGGACCTGCCACTGCCTCGCGCGGCGCGCCGGCCCGCAAAGGTCACGATGAACCTGGTCATGGCGTTCATGGGCAAGAGGTTCAGCGCCAACTTGCTGCGGCATCTGGGCATTGCCTGAGCCCGACCCGGGGCATCATCCCACTCGACCGACAGCCCGGCGCACGAACGACCGCTGCCCGCCGGGGACTGCGACGGGCAGCGGGACGAATCAGGACGATTCGGTCAGAAGAGGAGGGCGCTGGCCGGGTCCTCCAGGATGCCGGCCACGTCGGCCAGGAACCTCGAGCCCTTCTCGCCGTCCACGTGACGGTGGTCGAAGGAGAGCGCCAGCGTGGTGACCTGGCGGATCGCCAGCTCGTCCCCCTGGTCGCTCGAGACCACCCACGGCTGCTTCTTGATCGAGCCGAAGCACATGATCGCGGACTCGCCCGGGTTGATGATCGGCGTGCCGGCGTCGACCCCGAAGACCCCCACGTTGGTGATCGTGAAGGTGCCATCGCTCATCTCGGCCGGCTGGGTCTTCCCCTCACGCGCGGTCGCGGTGAGTTCGCCCAGCGCGCCGGCCAGCTCGGTCAGCGAGAGCTGGTCGGCGTCCTTGACGTTGGGGACCACGAGGCCCCGTGGGGTGGCCGCGGCGATGCCGAGGTTCACGTAGCCCTTGTAGACGACCTCCTGAGCGGCGTCGTCCCAGAACGAATTGATCTCGGGAGTACGCCGCATCGCCAGCATCACCGCGCGGGAGAGCACCAGCAGCGGGGAGACCTTGACGTCGCGGAACTCCCTGCGCTTCTTGAGCCGCTCGACGAACTGCATCGTCGGGGTGATGTCGATGGTGATCCACTCGGTGACGTGCGGGATCGTGAACGCAGAATTCACCATCGCCTGGCCCATCATCTTGCGGACACCCTTGATCGGCTCCCGGGTCTCGCGGGCGCCACCCATCGAGCTGACGCCGGGTCGGCCCACGTCGGCGTACTGACCGGGCATCGCGGCCTGCTCGTCGGCGCCGGCGGTAGCGCCGCTGCCGGCCGCAGCCTGCACGTCCTCGCGGGTCACGGTCCCGTGCGGCCCACTGGGGGTGAGCGTGGACAGGTCGACCCCGAGGTCCTTGGCGAGCTTGCGCACCGGCGGCTTGGCCAGGGCGCGCACGCCGGCCGGGGAGGTTGCGCGCGCCGGCACGAACTCCGACACCGGGATGCCGTCGGCAACGAGCGCACGCAGACGTTCGTCGACGAGCCGAGGCTGACTTCCGGCCTGCACG
>JAKDNC010000336.1 GCA_030452025.1 Nocardioides sp.
GCCCGCCCCCCCCGCGGCTTTGGGCGTCCTCTCCGGGTGGGCGGTCACCCCCCCCCCCCCCCGCCGCCGGATGCGCAAGGTTCCGACGGTCGCGCTGGCCGACGGCGACGACGTCGAGCACACGGGCGGCCTGCCCACCGAGGAGCGTTCGGCATTGATGGCGGCGCTCCAGCAGATGCCGGAGATGCAGCGCAAGACGGTGGTCCTGAGGCACTGGCTCGGACTGTCGGTGGAGGAGACTGCCCACGAGCTCGGCATCACCGGGGGCACCGTCAAGAGCCACACCTCGCGCGGGCTCGAAACGCTGCGGGCCACGCTGGATCTGGCCGACCTGGACTGAACCAGGCCGGAGTCTCACGGGAACGGCTCAGCCGCGCCAGGCAGCGTCGCCGGACAGGTCGGCGTACTCCCGGATCCAGGTGTGCATGGCGATCGCCGCGGCGCCGGAGGCGTTGATCGAGCGCGTCGAGCCGAACTGGGCGATCGAGAAAGTGCCGTCGCAGGCCTCCCGGGCGGACTCCGAGAGCCCGGGGCCCTCCTGGCCGAAGAGGAAGCAGACCCGGCGCGGCAGGTCCATCGTCTCCAGGTGCGCCGATCCCGGCAGGTTGTCGATCCCGAGCAGGCGCACATTCTGCTCCTCACCGGGCTGATGCAGGTAGGCGGCCAGGTCCTCGGCCGACTCGTGGTGACGGATGTGCTGATAACGATCGGTCACCATCGCGCCGCGACGGTTCCAGCGCCGGCGACCGACGATGTGCACCTCGGCCGCCAGGAACGCGTTCGCGGTCCGCACGATGGTGCCGATGTTGAAGTCGTGCTGCCAGTTCTCGATCGCGACGTGGAAGTCGTGGCGGCGGTTGTCGAGGTCGGCGACGATCGCCTCCATCGTCCAGTAGCGGTAGCGGTCCACGACGTTGCGCCGGTCGCCCTCGGCGAGCAGCCGGGCGTCGTACACCTCGCTTCCGGGGCCGGTCGGCCACTCCCCCGGCCACGGGCCGAGACCGACCTCAGCGGGGCCGTGCGGCATCGGGTCGTACGGCGCACGCTGCTCGTCGGAGTCCACGCCCCAGAGGGTACGACGATATTGGGGCGACGAGATGTGGAGCGGGTCGATAGCGTAGGGCCCGTGCTCCTCGAACCATTCTTCCTCGGCATCGACTGGATGGACTTCGAGTGGTGGCTCGAGGTGTTCGGCCCGGCCCTCTTCTGGATCAGCCTCGCCATCGTCTTCGTCGAGTGCGGCCTGCTCTTCCCGTTCCTGCCGGGCGACACCTTGCTGTTCAGTGTCGGGCTGTTCATCGCGACCGGCCAGATCGAGCTCTTCGACGCCGCGCCGCTGGCCCAACTCTCCGCGGCGATCCTGATGCTGATCGTCTCTGCGTTCGCAGGCAACGTGGTCGGCTTCGAGATCGGGCGCTACGTCGGTAGGCCGCTCTATGAGCGGGACGGACGGCTGATCAAGCGCAAGTACTTCGACCAGACCTCCGAATTCTTCGACAGGCACGGCAACGGTGCGCTCGTGATCGGCCGCTTCGTGGCGTTCGTGAGGACCTTCATCACCGTCGTAGCCGGCGCCACCAAGATGGAGCGTCGCCGCTTCTGGCTGTGGAGCTTCATCGGCGCTGCGGCCTGGGTCTTCACCATCACGGCGCTGGGCTACTTCCTCGGCGCCCGGTTCGAGTCGCTGGGAGACAACATTGACCTGGCGATGCTGCTGATCATGGCGGTCTTCGCGATCCCGTTGCTGGTCGAGTGGCGTCGGTCGCGCTCCCACGACCACAGCGATTGAGTCCACCCTCGGGACCGGCCGCTACTCTTGCGCCGTGATCCTCGACCTGTTGCAGCCCCTCTTCCAGCCGTTGCTGCTCGGCCTCAGCTGGATGGACCCCGAGTGGCTGCTGGACCGGTTCGGACAGGAGATGTTCTGGGTCAGCATCGCCATCGTCTTCGTCGAGTGCGGCCTGCTCTTCCCGATTCTCCCGGGTGACTCTCTGCTGTTCAGCGTGGGACTCTTCATCCACCGCAGTGGCGCCGGAGAAGCCGGGATCGACGTCAACATCGCCGTTGCCTGCCTGGCCCTCTCGCTGGCCGCCTTCATCGGCAACGTCTCGGGTTATGAGATCGGCCGGGCGATCGGCCCCAAGATCTACGAGCGACGGGGACGGTTCCTCAAGCCCGAATACTTCACGAAGACCGAGCAGTTCTTCGACAAGCACGGCGCCAAGGCGCTGGTGCTGGGACGTTTCGTCCCGATCGTGCGGACCTTCATCACCCTGGTCGCCGGGGTCGGCCGGATGAACCGGAAGCACTTCTTCGTCTGGTCGGCCGTCGGCGCCGTCCTGTGGGCCACCGGCATCACCCTGCTGGGCTACTTCCTCGGGGGAATCACGTTCCTGCAGCACAACATCGAGGCCGCGATCCTGGTGATCGTGTTCGTCTCCGTGCTGCCGATGCTCTTCGAGTGGTGGCGCCACCGCCGACAGGCGTCCGAGCTGGCCGGGGACGTCAAGGACGTCGTCGAGGGGGAGTGACCCACCGGTCACGGCTGGCGGTCAGGGCTGGTGGTCAGGGCTGGCGCGGTGACTTTTCGGTGAGCACGCCGAAGGCGACCAGTCGATTGTCGGTGTGGAACAGCTCCGCGCACGTGGTCAGGGTGATCAGCCGCTGCCCCTTCTCCTGGACCGGCTGGACGCCCTTCGGGTCAGGGTTCCGGGGCAGGTCGGCCAGCACCCATCCCGCGGTGAACGGCACTTCGAGGGACGCCCCGCTCGAGGTGAGCTGATAGGTGTAGGTCGTTGCGGAGGTCTCCACGATGACCTCGTCACCGGGCCGGAGCGACGGCATGTCGCGCAGCGGTTCGCCATGGGTGATCCGGTGCGCGGCGAGGGCGTAGTTGCCGACCTCACCGGGTCCGACGGTGTCCTCGAAGTGCCCGAATCCGGAGGCGAGGACCTGGTCGCTGGTCCCCTCGAGCACGGGTACGACGTAGTCGTCGCCGAAGCGCGGCACGCGGATCAGTGCGCTCGCCGTCCCCTCCTCGACGTTCACCGCCTTCTGCTCGGCCGGCACTGTCGGGTCGTCCCAGGCCTTCTCGACCTCGGAGACGATCCGGTCCTGGGTCCGCTGGGAGAGCCAGCTGGTCCCCCAGAACTGCCACGCGACGTACCCGAGGATGACCACTCCGGCGGTGATCAGCGTCGTGCCGAGCCACCACGACCATCGGCGCGTGCGTCTGGTTTCGACCATGCCGAAGATCATCCCCTACTCCGTGCTCTGGAGTTGTCCCACCCACCTCGCGCTGCGGTGACGCACCCGTGAATCACGCCACAGGTCCTCTATGGTCAAGGGCATGGCACGTCACGCGGAACGACTCAACGGGATACCGGCGACCATCTTCACCAAGATGTCCGCGCTCGCCGTACGCACTGGAGCGGTGAACCTCGGACAGGGGTTCCCCGATGCCGACGGGCCCCCAGCGGTCGTGGAAGCAGCGGTGCGAGCGCTGCGCAACGGCGCCAACCAGTACGCGCCCGGCATCGGCACTCCTGACCTGCGGGCCGCGATCGCGGCCCACCAGCAGCGCCACTACGGCATCGCGCTCGATCCGGACCACGAGGTCGTGGTCACCACCGGCGCCACCGAGGGGATCGCGGCCGCCCTGCTGGGGTTGGTCAATCCCGGAGACGAGGTGATCGTCCTCGAGCCCTACTACGACTCCTACCTCGCGATGATCCGCATGGCCGGAGGCGTTCGCCGCCCGGTCACCCTCCGCGCCCCGGACTTCCGACTCGACGAGGAGGCCCTTCGGGCCTCGGTGAACGCGCACACCAAGGTGATGCTGATCAACAGCCCGCACAACCCCACCGGGAGCGTGCTGACCCGCGAGGAGCTGCAGATCATCGCCGACATCGCCATCGAGCACGACCTCGTGGTGATCACCGACGAGGTCTACGAGCACCTCACCTTCGACGGGGCACAGCACATCCCGCTCGCCACGCTCCCGGGCATGTTCGAGCGGACCCTGACGCTCTCCAGCGCCGGGAAGATGTTCTCCTTCACCGGCTGGAAGATCGGCTGGGCGAGTGGCCCGAGCGAGCTGGTGGACGCCGTACTGGGGGCCAAGCAGTGGCTCTCGTTCTCCAGCGGCAGCCCACTGCAGCCCGCGATCGCGCACGCCCTCGACCACGAAGCCGGCTTCTATGACGAACTGGCCACGTCGCTCAAGGAGCAACGTGACCAGTTGTGTGCTGGACTCGCCGAGCTCGACGTCGACGTGCGGGTACCGGAGGGCACCTACTTCGTGACCACCGACGTACGACGCCTCGGCTGGGCGGATGGCATGGAGTTCTGTCTGGCGCTGCCCGAGCGCGCAGGGGTGGTCGCGATCCCGGCCCAGGCGTTCTACGACGACCTGGACGAGGGTCGGCACATGGTTCGATGGGCGTTCTGCAAGGATCCCGCGCTGATCGCCGACGGCCTCGCTCGGCTCCAAGGGGCAGACCTGCGGGCGTGACTGCCGCGCCACAACTCCGCAATTGCGGCCGTTTGACATGAAATTCGCCCGGAACGATGTCATACGGCCGCAATTGC